>NZ_JBHZAL010000012.1:0-228187 GCF_042754245.1 Nocardia sp. NPDC059228
GAGCGCGCGGGCGCGCAGCTGCCGAAGATCTTCCAGGTCAACTGGTTCCGGCGCAGCGCCGACGGGAAGTTCCTGTGGCCCGGCTTCGGCGACAATGTGCGCGTGCTGAAGTGGGCCCTGGAGCGCCTGGACGGTGCGGCCGAGGCCGTCGAAACCCCGATCGGGTATGTGCCGGCCCCGGACGCGCTGGATCTGAACGGTCTGACCGACGCGCAGCGTGACCTCACCGCCGCCGCGCTCGCGGTGAACGTCGACGAGTGGGTGAACGAAATCGGTTCGATTGACGAGTGGTACGCCACCATCGGCGGCAACCGACTGCCTGAACAGCTACGCGAACAACTCGCCGCGCTGAAAACCCGCCTCGCCGAAGAACGTTCGACGGACGCCGCCGGGGCGCGCTGATCGTGAGGGCTCTGCTGCCGACCTGGTCGGATTGGAGACCGGCGGTCCGCTCCCCCGGTGCCGACCTGTTGTCCGGATTGATCGTCGCGCTGGTGGCATTGCCGCTGGCGCTGGGCTTCGGCATCAGCTCCGGCCTCGGCGCGGCGGCCGGTATCGCGACGGCGATCGTTGCGGGCGTGGTGGCCGCGGTGTTCGGTGGCTCCCGCTTCCAGGTGTCCGGGCCGACCGGGGCCATGACGGTGGTTCTGGTACCGATCTTCCACCAGCACGGCGCGAGTGGGGTGCTGGCCGTGGGGCTGCTGGCCGGCATCGTGCTGGTGGTGCTCGCGGTCGCCGGGGTCGGGCGCGCGGTGCGCTACATGCCCGCCCCGGTGATCGAGGGCTTCACCGCCGGAATCGCGGTCGTCATCGCCCTGCAGCAGTTCCCCTCCGCCCTCGGCATCGCCCACGCGCACGGCGAGAAGGTGTGGCAGTCCGCGTTCGACGCGGTACGCCACTATGCCGCACAGCCGCACCACGCGACGCTCGCGACCGCGCTGATCGTGGCGGCGATCGTACTGATCGGCGGCCGGTACCTGCCCAAACTGCCGTTCGCGCTGATCGCGGTGGTGATCGCCACCGTCGCCGCCAAAATGTTCGATCTCGATCTCACCCCCATCGGATCGGTCCCGGCCGGATTGCAGGCTCCCACACTCGGATTCGTGCATCTGGACCAACTGGGCACGCTGATCGCGCCCGCGCTGGCGGTGGCCGCCCTCGCGGCGCTGGAGTCGTTGCTCTCGGCGACCGCCGCCGACGGCATGGCCGTCGGCACCCGCCATGACCCGAACCGCGAACTGTTCGGACAAGGGCTGGCAAATATCGCCGCACCCCTGTTCGGCGGCGTCCCGGCCACCGGCGCCATCGCCCGCACCGCGGTCAACGTGCGCTCCGGCGCACGCACCCGGCTCGCGGCGCTCACCCACGCGGTCGTGCTGGCCGCGATCATCTACCTCGCCGCTCCACTGGTCGCCGATATCCCCTTGGCCGCGCTCGCGGGCGTCCTGCTCGCGACCACCGTGCGCATGGTGGAGACCGCGTCGCTGGCGGCCATCGCCCGCGCCTCGAAAGGCGATGCCGCCATCATGGCGGTAACCTTCCTGGTCACGGTCGCGCTGGACCTGGTGACCGCGGTCGCCGTCGGCGTCGGCATCGCGGTGCTGCTGGCACTGCGCTCGGTCGCGAAAGAGGCCCGGCTGCAACGGCTTCCGCTGGACATCCCGGCCGACGACACCGATCATCTGGCCGCGGAACACGACCTGCTCCACGACCACATCGTGGCCTATCGCATCGACGGTCCGCTGTTCTTCGCAGCCGCCCACCGGTTCCTGCTCGAACTCGCCGAGGTATCCGACGTGCACGTGGTCATCCTGCGCATGTCCCACGTCACCGCCCTCGACACCACCGGCGCACTGGTACTCAAGGACGCCATCGGAAAACTCGAGCACCACGGCATCGCGGTCCTCATGTCCGGCCTGCGCGACGACCACCGCCGCTGCCTCGGCGCGATCGGCGCCCTGCCGGTCGGCGGTGACAGCAGCATCTTCGCGCACACGCCGGACGCCATCGCCCGTGCTCGCTGCTACCTGCCCGACCCCGTGAAAGCACCCTGCCCATGACCGAACGTACGACACCGACACTCGCACAGCGCATCCGGTACATCAGCGGCGGCACTCTACCACCGTCCATGTCCGACTGGGTGATCAACGACCTCACCGGCCCTGGCGCGGCCCGCCGCTACCTGCTGCGCATCCTGATCCCGATCATTCCTCCCTTGTGCCTGTTCCTGCTCATCCCCGGACCACTCTGGATGGGCCTGGCCATGATGGCACTGCTCTACCTGCCACTGATCTACTTCACCGCCGCCCTCATGTACGTCTACCGCCGCGCCCGCCTCGCCAAACACGGCCTCGATCCGACACTGGCCGATCAACGTGAACGCCAGCGTGCCGCTTCCGACCGCGAGGCCTACGAGCGACGTCACGGCCGGGCCTGAGCCCTGTCGTGAGCCGATCACGTCGGTATTGCCACTGATTGCGAATTTTCCAAGATCAAACATTACGTCCGCTCGAGCCCGTGAGAGTGAGGCACTGCGAGTGACCAGCCATATCGATTCCGGCCAAGGGAACACCGCGGCCAATCGTGGGAGACCCGACTCGAGAGACATGGGTGCCGCGGTGGTCGCGGTCTGGGGCAGCCGCGCCAATCGAACCAACAACTCATGTTGGACGGCCATGGAGGACTACGCCGCGCTGCTCACCGATCGCACGGTGCTGCGCGGCTCGGCCGTCCCGTGCACGACGGGCCGGCCGCATTCGGTCGCCGCGCGGATCGCGAAACTCCCTCGACACATCACAGCGGTCTTCCTGATCGGACTAGACGCGCAGAAATCCGCTGCCGTGCAGTCGATCACCACTGCCGCCCGTGGGCGCTTGGTGATCTCCGAAACCGACGCGCTCACCGCGACAGCGGCCGCCGCGGCCGTAACAGCGCTGCGCGCGAAGCGAATCCCGCCGCGGCACGGCAGGCTGGCGGTGGTCGGCGCGGACCGGACACTGCACCTGGCAGCGGCACTGCTCGAATGCGGGGCGGCCGACGTCACCGCGTTGCGCGGCAACGACTTCCATGGGCCCGCAATCCGGAAGCTGATGGTCGACCATGACATCACAGTCGACCTGACCGGACAAGACTCGATATGGGCGGTACCCGCCCGCACGGTCCAGGTTCCCACCGACCCCTTCCGCTTCGCCGCACTGGCTCTACCCGGGCTCCTCGGCGCACTGTCCGGACACGGCACAAACCACGTCACTGTCGACGCGCTGGCCGCCGCCGCACGGGCACTCACACTCATCACCCCCGTCGACCGCGCCCTGCCCGATATTCGCGATCACCGGCTGGTCCCTACGGTCGCGCGGCATGTGAGCAGAATTCTCGGCACACCCACCGACGGCAGCCCCCATACGCACCCGTAAGGCATCGAGCCGCCGTACCCGCTCGTCAGCAGGGAGGATTTCGTGATCACCCCCAACCGATTCCGGTCATGCCACCCCCGGTCCGGTGTTCCGAAAGCCACGTCCACCCCACTCGGCAAATCGGACAGAGACAGGCGCATGAAGGTGATCTCCGACCTCGAGCGGAATATCAACGTACTCGAAATCCCCGAACTGGGGTACTCGACGATCTCTGATCATGCCGCGGTGCACGTGCTGAACTCGACCAGCTTGGCCGTCGTCATCCTGTGCGGACACAATGCCCACATCATCGAGCGCACCATCCGCGCCCAGGACTACGGAGCCATCGACATCCACATCCACATCCACCAGGACATCATCACTGTCACCATCTGACCGACCTCCGGCCGTTGCACTGTGACCGACCAGGACGTCACGCGGGCCGCTATCGAGTCCGTTTTCACCCGAACCGAAGGGGATACCCCGGAGGAGTACCCCTTGGAAACGAACGAGTTTCAGAGCTGGGACGGGACGCAGACGGGACAGCGGCCATCCCGCGATCCAAGAAATCGCCTCTGATCAGGCGAGCTTCAGGCTGCGGCCGATGATCTCCTTCATGATCTCGGTGGTGCCGCCGTAGATGGTCTGGACGCGGGCGTCCATGTACGCCTTGGCAATCGGGTATTCGCGCATGTACCCGTAGCCGCCGTGCAGCTGCAGGCACTTGGTGATGAGGTCGACCTGCTCCTCGCTGGACCACCACTTGGCCATGGCGGCCTCCTCGACGGTCAGCTTCCGGTCGTTGAGCAGCTCGATGCAGCGGTCCACGAACACGCGCACGGCGGTGGTCTTGGTGGCCAGCTCGGCGAGCACGAAGCGGGTGTTCTGCTGAGCGCCGATCGGCTTGCCGAACGCTTTGCGGTCGCGCACGTACTGGCAGGTCAGGTCCAGGCAGGCCTCCATGGCGGCGGCGGCCATGACGGCGATGGACAGGCGCTCCTGCGGCAGGTTCTGCATCAGGTGGACGAAGCCCTGCCCCTCGGTGCCCAGCAGGTTCTTGCCGGGGACCCGAACGTCGGTGAAGGACAGCTCGGCGGTGTCCTGCGCCTTGAGGCCGATCTTGTCCAGATTGCGGCCGCGCTCGAAGCCGGGCATGCCGCGCTCGACCACGAGCAGCGAGAAACCCATCGCGCCCTTCGACGGGTCGGTCTGGGCGACCACGATCACGATGTCGGCATTGATGCCGTTGGTGATGAAGGTCTTGGCGCCGTTGAGAATCCAGTCGTCGCCGTCCTTGACCGCGCGGGTCTTGATGCCCTGCAGGTCCGAGCCGGTGCCGGGCTCGGTCATGGCGATGGCGGTGATGATCTCACCGGAGCAGAAGCCCGGCAGCCAGCGCCGCTTCTGCTCCTCGTTGGCCAGCTCCAGCAGGTAGGGCGCGATCACATCGTTGTGCAGACCGAAACCCAGGCCGGAGTAGAAGCCCTTGGTGACCTCCTCGGTCACGATGGCGTTGTAGCGGAAGTCCAGCACGCCCCCGCCGCCGTACTCCTCCGGCACGGCCATGCCGAGGAACCCCTGCTTGCCGGCCTCCAGCCAGACCGAGCGATCGACGATGCCGTCGTGCTCCCACTGCTCATGCTGGGAAGCCACATGCTGATCGAGAAACTTACGGAACGACTCCCGGAACAGCTCGTGTTCGGGTTCGAAAAGAGTGCGCTCCACGCCAACCTCCTACAGTGACCACATCGGCACCATCGCCTGTGCTCTTTACCGTACTCGAAAGTCGAACGGAGGTTAACTTCACGGGAGAAGAAAGTGGTCCGAACTGCGACAGTCGCCCTTGACGTCGCGGAACGGAGCTGCTGAACCCCGGTAAACCTACCGGGAAATCAGGGTGGTGCTCAGAGGCCGAAGCGGCCCAGGGTGCGGCCCAGCAGGCTGCGACCGCGGTCGCGGTCGCGCTCGGCCAGCAGGAAGTCCAGTTCACCTTCCAGGGCCTTCTTCACCACGGTCTGCAACTCGGTGGCGGCGGCCTCGTGATCCTCGGCGTCACGCCACGGACTGGTGTCGATCGGGGTGCCGAGGGCGTAGTAGAAGCGCTCGGGCTTGGGCACCAGTGTCGGACCGAGACCGCGGATCAGCGGCGGCGTCAGATTCGAGCGCAGGCCCAGGCCCTCGACGGCCTTGCGCAGCGGCAGCATGACCGGGTGATCGCCGTCGAAGACGATGTCGTAGATGTCGTCACCGCCGACCATGGCGATCGGGACGATGGGCGCGCCGGTCGCGATGGCCATCTTGGCGAAGCCGGTGCGGCCCTCCCACAGCAGCTGATACTTCTGCCCCTTGCCGCGCATGGCCTCGCGGCCGCCGCCCGGGAACACCGCCACGGCCTCGCCCTGCTCCAGCAGCGTGGTGCAGTTGTGGCGGTTGCCGCGCACGATTCCCCAGCGGTGCAACACATCTCGCAACCCCGGCACATCGATGAGCACATTCTCGGCGAGCCCCCGCACCAGCCGATCGTGCTGCACCAGAATCTCGTGCGCGAGCAGCGGGGCGTCCGTGCCGCCCGCCAGGCTGTGATTGCCGACGAGCAGCACCGGGCCCTGCTCCGGGAAGTTCTCCATCCCGTAGAAGCGCGGGCTGAACCAGGCCCGCGAGGGGGCGACGAGCAGATCGATGATGCGGCGATCGGCATCGGTGAGATCGACGTGCAGTGGCGCGCCGTCGGTCAGCCCCCTGGGCGATTCGGTGTCGAACCATTGATCGTCATGACGAGACAAGACAAACCCTCCCTGCAAGAACCTTCGATAACGGCATCGTAACGAAAGTCCGCGCAGGTCACCGAATCAGGGTTAGAACAGGTTCGAGCGCCCGAATGAGACAAACTCGGCTTCGAGTGCCGATTTGCCGGAATCGGTGAAGAGGTCATACTCCGGTTTGCCGCGACCCGCCCAGCGATAGATCGGCTCGGCGGTGTGCCAACGCTGTTCCTGGAGTTCGCGTTTGAGCACCTTGTTGGAACCGGTGACGGGCAGATTTCCCGACACCCGCAGCAGCCGGGGCGCACCCTTGCTGCCGAGATCGTCCTGGGCGCTGAGGAATTCGGCGAACTCGGCGGCATTGAACGAGGCCGGGTCGGCCACCTCGATGGCGGCCATCACCTGGTCGCCCGAGCGGGCGTCGGGGACGCCGTAGACCGCGGCGGCAATGACCGCCGGATGCCGTCGGATCACCTGTTCGATCAGCAGCGTCGAGGTGTTTTCGCCGTCGACGCGAAGCCAGTCGCCTTTGCGTCCGGCGAAATAGAGGAATCCGTCCGCGTCGATATATCCGAGATCGCCGGTCCAATACCAGCCGTTCCGCAAACGTTCGGCATCCGCGACATCATTTTTGTAATAGCCCTCGAAGACGAGCGCACCCGCTTTGTCGATCATCTCGCCGACCGATTCGTCCGGATTCAATACACGACCGTATTCATCCAATTCCGCTCGCGCGCAATCGGCGAGGGTCTCCGGATTCACCACCGCCACCCCCGGATGGGCCGGACGGCCCAGCGCCGCGGCTGGCGCCGCCGGGTCGATGGCGGCCAGGGCCGGGCCCTCGCTGGAGCCGTAGCCCTCGAAGAGCTCGGCCCCGAAGCGGCGGCGGAACTCGGCCTGGTCGGCCACCGACGCCTCCGTGCCGAAACCACGGTCCAGGGTGTTGTCGGCGTCCTGCGGACTCGCCGGCGTGGCCAGCAGGTAGCCGAGCGCCTTGCCCACATAGGTGAAGAACGTCGCGCCGAAATATCGCACGTCCGAGAGGAATCCGGAGGCCGAGAACTTCGGGGTGAGGCAGACGGTAGCGCCGTTGGCCAGGGCGGGAGCCCACAGCGCCATGATGGCATTGCCGTGGAACAGCGGCATGCAGCAGTAGTCGACATCCTCGCGCACGTGACCGAACTTGTCGGTGGCCGCGTACGCGATCACCGCCAGGCGGCGCTGCGTGCACTTGACCGCCTTGGAGGTGCCGGTGGTGCCGGAGGTGAACAGCAACAGCAGCAAGGCTTCCGGGCCCGCGTGGGCGGCGGGCTCGACCCGGTGCGCGTCGATCCGCTCGGCGTAGGCCGGATCGTCGACCAGCAGGAACCGCTCGGGTTCCAGGCCGAGATCCAGCCCGCGCAGGCGGGCCATCCCGGCCGCGTCGGTCACGATCAGCTGGCAGTCGACGTAGCGAATGTCGGCCTCCAGCTGGCCGTTTCCGCGCGTCGGGTTGATGCCCACCAGGGTCGCGCCCGCCAGCGCGGCGGCACCCAGCCAGAAGACGAAGTCGGGCACATTGTCCAGCAGCACCCCGATGTGGAAGGGCCCGTCGCGCCGCAGTTCCCGGGCCAGTTCGGCGCGCGCCGCCGACTCCCGCACCACCGCGTCCCAGGTCCAATCCCGGTCGCGGGTCCGCACTCCGAGCCGCTCGTCGCCGAGGCGGTCGAGCAGCATGGTCGCGATGTCCGCGCGACGCCGGGCTTGCTCCGGCGACGCCGCCGGGATCTCCGCCGACACGGCCGAGGGTGCTACTGATAGGTCCGTCATGTCCGATTCGCCTTCCATATGCCGAGTCTCGCCGCTGTCAGGCCGCCGGGTGCACGAGTTCGACGTATTCCCTGGGCAGCTCGTCGAAGGACAGCTTGCGGATCTCCACCGGGCCCGAGTGGTAGGAGTCCTCGCCGACGATCAGGCCGTTCGCGTCGACCGGCCACAGCAGCAGCTGGCGGAAGGTGATCAGGTAGTCGGCGGCGGGATCGTCGACGGGGATGCCGATCTGGGCGGCGTAGGCGCCCGGGTAGATCTGCTTGAGGAAGCCCTCGGTGACCACACATTCGTCGTCCACCAGCAGGCGGTCCAGCTCGAACTCCAGGATGTTGGACTTGCTCTCGACGAAGGCCGAGTAGTAGGCGTGCACGGTGTCCCACCCCTTCGGGCCGACATCCTGGCCCGCGTTCCAGAAGTGGTAGTCCGGTTCCGCGACCAGGGTGCGCATCAGACCGTCCAGGTCGGGGGCGGCCTCGGCCTTCATGTGCTCGATGACGATGCCGAGCACCTGGCGGTGGCGCTCGTTGGTGGTGACGGCCAGCCGCTGCTCGAGCAGCTCCCAGGTCTTGGCCGAATCGACAATCGCCATGGTGTGAATCTCCTTCTCCCGCACCGGTTGTGCCCACCGATCGTCACCGACCGGCGTGACCCGGATCACCCGCCGCCCGTCGCGGGTATCACCGCCTTCACCCGACACCCGTCGGTTCGGCCGGCATGCGGCCCGCCAACTGCGCGGACGAGAGCGTCATGCGCCGGACCGTCAGCACCAGGGTGGCGGTGAACCGGTCCAGCGCCTCGTCCACATCCCAGCCCATCACCGCCTCGACCTGCGCTATCCGCGCGGCCACCGTGCTGTGATGCAGGTGCAGTTCGGTCGCGGTGCGTCGCAGGGTGCCGAAGACGCAGAACGCCTCGAGGGTGTCGACCGCCAGCGCGCCCGCCTCGGTGGCGGCGAACTCGTTGATCCGCATGACATCCGCCGTCCCCAGCAGCCGCTGCACCGGCAGATCCGCGAGCAGCTCCAGCGCCCCCAGCCGCTCGAACGCGATCACCCGCCGCCCGTGCCAGGTCGACGACGCGAATCGCATCGCGCGGCGCGCCTGCTCCCACGAGGTGGCCGCCGCGAACGCCGGCAACCGCTCCCCCACCCCGATCCACGGCCCGCCGGTGCCCGCCTGCGATGCCGGGAACGACTGCGCGACAGCAGCATTCAAGACATCCGACAATCCACGGTCGACCATCGACGGACGCCCCGGCCCGGTCGTGATCGGCACCGCCGAACTCCCGGCCGCGGGCACGAACCGGTCCGAAGCGGCAGCCGGGCGGCGCGTGGTCTCCCCGGCACCACCGGGCGGCGCGAAATCCTGGACCAGCACCGCGGTCGTCGCCCCGATCACGGCCTGCCGCAGGATCGGCACGTGCTCGCCGATGATCCGCACCGCGTCCGCCGCGCCCGGCCCGGCCACCGCCAGCACCCGCGTCGCCCGCGCCGGATCCAGCCCGAGCAACCGCATGGCCCGCACGCGATCCTCACGCCGTTCCTTCTCCGAGAGCACCACTTCCAGCAATGCCGGATCATCCATCCGCAGCGGATTGGCCGCCTGCCGCACCGACACCACGCGCAGGCAGTGCCGTAGCCGATCCAGCACCACGCCGTCCAGCGGATGCGCCGCGGCCGACGGTTGCCCGTGCGGACCCGATGGCACGGCGATCATGCTGTCCCGCTGTCGATTTCGTGGTCCGGCCGACGTCGCACCATTGCGCCGCGGCCGGTCGGATTCCCGCGCGGCGGCCGCGTCCGGCATCACCCGCCGCTCCAGCCAGACGGCGGGATCGGTCCCGACCGCGTCGGCGGGCGTGCCCGCGGCGGGCAGCAGGCGGCCCGCGGCGTCGTAGCGGATCACGGTCCCGGACGGCCAGCTCGCCCCGACCGGGCACTCGGCCAGCAGTGCGGCGGCTCGCACGACCGTGTCGGCATTGGCGGCGGACTCGTCGAAATCGTCGAAGTGCGCGATGACCCGCAATACCGCCGTCGAATCAGCACCGAGCTCGGAGAGCCGCAGCGGGTTCGGGGTCGGCGCAGGCTCCATCCCGCTGCTCCCTCCACTCTGATGGGATATCCCCTCAGACTCGCAACCGCTCGGCCGAATTCGAAGAGAATCGGGCAAAACGTCCAACTGAGTGGGACTCGGGCTCCCCCGCATGGAACCCTTGTCGAACCCTCCCCGCGCACCGGCACCGTCGGCCGGGCACAGCGACCGCCGGCGGCTCAGGCCCGGACGAACAGTCTGAGCGATTCGCCGACCACCGCATCGCGGGTGCGGTGGTCCGGATCGGCCTCGGGGCGCAGCCAGATGGAGGCGTGGTTGAGGATGCCGTGCAGGCAGTGCAGGGCCACCGCGGGGTCGGGGCAGTCGAAGGCGCCGGAATCGATTCCGCGGTCGATGACCTCGCGGAAGAGGCGGTCGTGGCGGCGGCGCATGGCCTTGATGGCGTCGGAGTGTTCGCTCGGCCAGGGGGCGGGGAACGAGAAGAGCTTGCCGACCTCGGGATACAGCACGGTCAGCACATGCAGCTGGGCCGCGATCAGGACCCGCAGCTGCTCGGCGGGCGGCGCGTCGGCGGCGGTGTCCAGGGCCGCGCGGAGGCTGGTCAGGACATCGGCGGTGAGTTTCTCCAGGGCCGCGGACACCAGCGCGTCCTTGCTCGGAAAGTAGTGGTAGAGCGTGGCTTTGGCGATGTCGGTGCGCTCGGCGACATCCTCGAACCGCATGCCCTGATAGCCGCTGCTGGACAGGATCTGCAGCGCGGTCGCGATCATCTCCGCCTTGCGGCGGTCACGCCGGCGTGCCGCGCGCCCGGCGGGGGCGGCATCCTCGTCCACGGTCGAAGTCATCGCTCGATCATAGGCGGCGCTCGGGTCGGTTGTTCCGACCACAAAGACGGTTTCTCGACTAGCCAGATCAAAATTCGACCCGTAGGTTGAGAAATGTGACGGAGACGAGCGCACCCGAGTCCAGCTACTTCCGGCGAGTCGGCGAACACCGATTCGTCCCCACCCGCCATGCGGGCGGCGCATGGGCCGACGACGAACAGCACTTCAGCCCGGTCGGCGGCCTGATCGTGCATGAGATCCTGCGCGCTCGCGCCGATCGCCCGGGTCTGATGCTGAGCCGCATCAGCTTCGACATCCTCGGCCGGATCGGGTTCGAGGAGTTCGAGATCCGCGTCGAGACCGTCCGGCCCGGCCGCACCATCGAGCTGGTGCAGGCCACGGTCACCATCGGCGGTCGCAGCGTGGTGAGCGCCCGGGCCTGGTTCCTGGGCGTCCAGGACACCGACAGCGTCGCGGGCGGCGAACCGGAGCGGCTGCCCGCACCCGATGAGCTGGACTCCTGGGAGCTCGGTTCGCTCTGGTCGGGCGGCTACATCGCCTCCATCGACACCCGGCCGGTCGGTATCCCGCAACCCGGCCGCACCACGGCCTGGATCACCACCTCCCTCGACCTGGTCGCGGGCGAGCAGTCCGAGGCTCTCGCCTCCTACATCGCACTGGTCGACACCGCCAACGGCATCGCGGTCCGGCAGGAGCCCACCAAGTGGATGTTCCCGAACGTGGACCTGACCATCCACCTCTACCGGCAGCCGGAGGGCGAGTGGACCGGCCTCGATACGACGGTCACCTTCGGCCACACCGGGCAAGGGCTGACCAGCACCGTTCTCCACGACGTCCGCGGCGCGGTCGGTTACGCCCAGCAGATCCTGACCGTGCGCCCGCAGCCCTGACCGATCGGGCCCTATAGTCGATGGGCATGACCTTCCACAGCGACAGCGGCACAGTGCCGCCGATCGTCCTGAGCGACGGAAACGCGATTCCGGCACTCGGTTTCGGAGTGTTCCAGGTCGCCGACGCGGAGGCGTTCGACGCCGTCACCGCGGCTCTCCAAACCGGTTACCGCAGTATCGACACCGCCGCGATCTACGGCAACGAGGTCGAGGTGGGGCGCGCCATTCGCGAGTACGAGCTGCCGCGCGAGCAGGTCTACCTCACCACCAAACTGTGGAACTCCGAACAGGGCTACGACTCCACCCTGCGCGCCTTCGACGCCAGCATGGCGCGGCTCGGAATGGACTATCTGGACCTGTATCTCATTCACTGGCCGGTGGCGCAGGCCGGTCGGTTCGTCGATACGTTCCGGGCCTTCCAGACCCTGAAATCCGAGGGCCGGATCCGGTCGATCGGCGTCTCGAACTTCAACCGCGATCACCTCGAGCGCGTCATCGACGAGACCGGCGAAACCCCGGCGGTGAATCAGATCGAACTGCACCCGCACCTGGCGCAGCCCGAGTTGCGGGCCTTCCACGCCGAGCACCACATCGTGACCGAGGCCTGGAGTCCGCTCGGTCGGGGCGCGGATCTGAGCGATCCGGCCATCGTCGAGATCGCCGAGGAAACCGGCCGGACCCCGGCGCAGGTGATCATCCGCTGGCATCTGCAGCTCGGCAATGTGGTGATCCCGAAATCGGTGACCCCGTCCCGCATCCGGGAGAACTTCGATGTCTTCTCCTTCGAGCTGACGCCCGGTCAGCTGGCCCGCATCGACGGGGTCGACAGGGGCAATCGGATCGGTCCCGACCCGGCCACCCTCACCGCCGGCCTGGACGTCTGAGCCCGCCGGCTATCGAGCGTCCTTCTGCTGGTGGGCGATTCGATAGCGGCCGGGGGTGGCGCCGACGAGGGCCGTGAAAGCGGTGATGAAGCCGCTGGGATTCGACCACCCGCACGCGTGCGCGACCCGCGTCGTGTCATGGCCGTCGGCGAGGAGGACGAGGGCGTGATAGACCCGCACCTGGGTGCGCCACTCGTAGAAGGTCATGCCGAGTTCGTCGCGGAACAGCCGGCTCAGGGTGCGGGAGCCGGCTCCGACCGCGCGGCCGAGATCCGCCAATGAGCTGTTGTCCCCGGGGTTTTCGTACAGCGTCCGCGCAAGGGCCTGCAGCCGATCATCGCGGGGCTCCGGCAGTTGCAGTGGCTGCTCGCGCGCTTCGCGCAGTTCGTCGACGAGGACACGATGCAGGCGGGCACGCGCCGCGCGGTCGTACTCGCGGGTGCCGGTGAGCGCGAGCACGACTTCGCGGGCCAGATCGGAGGCCAGGAACACGGCGGGACGGTCCGGTATCAGCCCGGCGAGCGCGGCCGGCAGGAAGACGATCCGCATGTCGGTGTGGCCGTGCGCGCGGTGGTAGTGCGTGAATCCCGCTGGTGTCCAGGCGATTCGATTGGCCGGGACGATCGAAGTGCCGCGTTCGGTGTGCACCGACAGCACGCCGCGCGCCGCGTACACCAGGTGCCCACGCGAATGGGAATCGGCCGAACTCGACGCGCCCGGCGACCAGAGGTGGGCTCCGCCGGACGGCCACAGCCGCGACTCGAGAGGTTGGCGGCTATCGGGCATAGCTTGGCATTCTATCGGTAGCCCGCCAGCCTGCCGGTCGTCGACAGTGGATGCATGAAAACGATGACCCGAGTGAATACGACTATGCGAGCGGCGATCTGCGGCCGGGCCGGTGACCCCGAGGTTCTGGAAATCCGCGAGCTGCCGATCCCCGAGGTCCGGGAGGGCTGGAGCCTGGTGCAGGTGAAGGGCGCAGGCCTGAACCGGTCGGAACTGCGGACCCGCCAGGGACACTCCCCCAGCGTGCGCTTCCCGCGGGTACTCGGCATCGAATGCGTCGGAATCATCGCCGCCTCCACCGATCCCGCGCTCCCGGAGGGCACGACCGTCGCCGCGGTCATGGGCGAGATGGGCCGCGATTTCGACGGCGGCTACGCCGAGTACGCCCTCCTGCCGAACTCCCTCCTGATGCCGATCACCACCACCCTGCCGTGGGAGATCCTGGCCGCCCTCCCCGAGTCCTACCTGACCGCCCAGGGTTCGCTCGACACGCTGGGAATCGAGCCGGATACCAAGGGCCGGTTGCTGATTCGCGGTGGCACCTCCTCGGTGGGCATGGCCGCCGCGTCGATCGCCGTCGGTCACGGCATCGAGACCGCGACAACCACGCGGCAGCCCGGCAGGATCGACGCCCTGCGTGCGACCGGCGTCGACCATGTCCTCGTCGACGACGGTGAATCACTGGCCGCGAGCGTGCACGCGATCTGGCCCGACGGCCCGGACTACATCCTGGACCTGGTCGGCGCCCGCACCGCGGTGGACTCGCTCCACCTGGTCCGGCGCGGCGGCACGGTTTGTGTGTCGGGCTCGCTCAGCGGCTGGCTCATCTCCGATTTCGAACCGATCGCGATGATCCCCTCCGGCACCAGACTCACGGCCTTCCACAGCAAGAACCGCGAGGGCGGCGCGGGAACGCCTGTGCTGCAACGAATCATCCACGATATCGAATCAGGCGCTTACCGCCCCACCATCGACCGTATCTTCCGGCTCGACGAGATCGCCGCCGCCCATCGATACATGGAAAACAACCAGGCCACCGGCAAAGTCGTGATGCTGCCCTGAGCCACCGCGCACCGATGTTCAGGCAGGCTGCCAGAGCTCGATCCGGTTCCCCTCCGGATCGGTCACCCAGCCGAATCGCCCGACCCCCGCCATATCCTGCGTTTCCTCGGCCACCTCCGCCCCCTTCTCCCGCAATTGCGCGAGCATCGCATCCAGATCACGAACCCGGAAATTCAGCATCGTCCGCTGCCCGCGATCCCCGAAATACTCTGTCCCCGACTCGAAGGTCGCGAACACGGTCACCCCGGCCTCCTGCCTCCACACCCCATTCTCATCGGTGTCCAGCCCGAGGCAATCCCGATACCAAGCACCCAGACCCGCCGGGTCGGCAGCCCGCAAAAAGTATCCGCCAATCCCAACCACCCGTTCCATGCCGCCATCCTGCCAGGCCAGACCACCGGCCACCCCCTGCAACGCGCCCTACACGTCCCCGCCTCATCAACCGTTGGTGGCAGGTCCACACGATCGAGTCGCCGCTGGGGCAAGATGCCTGGCATGAAGGTGATCCTCTTCGGCGCGACCGGCATGATCGGGCACGGGGTTCTCAACGAGTGCCTGCGGGACGATCGAGTCGAGCAGGTCCTCGCCGTCGGGCGCAGCTCGGTCGGTATCGAGAACCCCAAGCTGCGCGAGCTGGTCCAGCCCGACCCGACCGATCTCTCCGCGATCGCCGGCGAGCTGCCGGAGTTCGACGCCTGCTTCTTCTGCCTCGGTGTTTCCTCCGTCGGCATGAAAGAGGAGGACTATCGCCGGATCACCTACGACCTGACCCTGAAGGTCGGTCGCACGCTGGCGGCCGCGAATCCGAAGCTGACGTTCGTCTACGTCTCCGGCCAGGGCACCGACAGCAGCGAGCAGGGCCGCTCGATGTGGGCGCGAGTGAAGGGAAAGACCGAGAACGACCTCCTCGCACTTCCCTTCCAGGCGTACATGTTCCGCCCCGGATTCGTCCAGCCCATGGACGGCGTGGTCTCCCAGACCCCGCTGTACCGCGCTGCGTACGCACTCACAGGCCCACTGATCCCGCTGCTGAAGCGGCTGGCCCCGAACGCATTCAACGACAATCGCGAAATCGGTCGCGCCATGATCACCATCGCAGCCTCCGGAGCGGACAGCCACATCCTCACGCCCCGGCAGATCTCCGCGCACGCCAGGCCGTAGCGGAGAGCGTCAGCCCTGACCAGTTGCCCCGCGAGGCCACGACTTCGGCGGGCAACGACGCCCTCGATCTGACCACCGCCATGTCACCGGCGGCGGTCTGCCAGCTCCTCCGTGGTCACGATGCGCCATTCGTCGTCCGTACCGGCCGCACCGACGGGCGGTAGGCCTGAGGGCCCGGTCGGGCAGCGACACACATGACCGGTCGTCAGCGGAAGCCGCCGTAGGGCACCGTGATGATCTCCAATCCGTGGCCGTCGGGGTCGTTCCAATAGAGGCCGCGCCCACCGTCATTGGTGTTGATCTCGCCCTCGAGGGTGTGGTGGGGGTCTGCCCACCAGGTGAGGCCGCGGTCCTTGATGCGGGCGTGGATGGCGTCGAACTCGGGCTCGGAGACCAGGAAGGCGTAGTGCTGGGGGTGCGGAGTGCCACCGCCGTCGGCGAAGTCGAGGGAGACGTCGTTGTCGAGGACGACCATGAGGAACGGTCCGGCGACGACGGGGGCGGGGAGGCCGAGGATCTCGGCGTAGAAGTGGGACGACACCTGCTTGTCCGAGCAGTGGACGATGGTGTGGTTGAGGTGAACACTCACAGTGCTTCTCCTGATCGTGTTGTGCCGGGCGCCGCTACCGCCGCCTCCGCCGGGCGGGAGCCTTGCGCAGCTTCGGCATGGTCAACCCGATGGCGGCCGCACATCAATTCTGGCAGGACACCCGAACCAAGAAGCGGCCGAGTACGGACCGCGGACCGTTCAGCACGGGTAATCAGCGATCCCACACCCGGCTGTCGATGAAGGACCGCCAAGCCTCCTCCGGGAACCAGAGTTCCGGGCCTACCGCCTTCGAGTCGCGGACGCCCACCTTTCCATCGCCGAGAAAGACCTCGACGCACTGCTTGGCGGCATCCGACCTACTCGACTTGTACCACGTGCCGGTCGGCGGGAGCTTCGTCACAGCGCGTACTCCTTCGCGAGTCCGAGCACCAGCTCTCTGGTGTCCGTCTCCGTCAACGCTACCGCCCGCATGGACGCCACCGCGCGCCGATATCGGTCGATCTCCGTGGCACGTTCGTGGTAGAGACTGCCGATCGCGCCCTCGACGAAAACGACTGTGGGCAAGGCTGTTCCGCTCGAACCGTGCGGGAATTCGAGCAGGGTGAAGGGC
The DNA here is from genome assembly GCF_042754245.1 of Nocardia sp. NPDC059228. Classification (NCBI taxonomy): domain Bacteria; kingdom Bacillati; phylum Actinomycetota; class Actinomycetes; order Mycobacteriales; family Nocardiaceae; genus Nocardia; species Nocardia sp. NPDC059228. The sequence goes on from NZ_JBHZAL010000012.1 coordinate 16,803, forward strand.
TGGATCGTGAGGCCGCGGTGAGGACCGGCCGACCAGGGGATGACGCGAATGCTGATGTTCTCCCGTTCGCCGATCTCGGCGAGCCAGCGCAGCTGTGCCGCCATTGCCGCCGGAATGGCCGGGCAGTGACGCAGAACGGCCTCGGAGATCAGTGCGTCGAGACGAAAGCCGGGCTCGCTCAGGCGAACTTGCCGGCGCGCGGTGAGTTCCAGCAGGCGTTCGATATTCACTGCCGACAGATCCGGTTCGTCGATCCGGATGATCGCGCGCCGGTAGTCGGGAGTTTGCAGCAGTCCGGGCACGATCACCGGCTGATGGACGAGGACTCGATTCGCCGCGCCCTCCAGGCGGAGAAATCGTGGAAAAGCCGGGGCGACCTGATCGGTGTAGGCCTTCCAGAAGCCCTTCGAATTCCCTTGCGCTTTGGCCATTTTGTCCTGTTCGGTGAGCTCGGACCACAGCCGGAGCGCCTCGTCACGAATCTCTGCCGATGCCCCGTAGTTGGCGAGCAGGAGTTTGATCAGCGGCCCGGTGAGCTTGGTGGGACTCCCCTCCTCCATTCGCATGATGACCTGGCGGGACACCTCGAGGCCCGCCGCGGCGGCGAGCAGCGTCTGATGTGCGTCTTCACGTACTCCGCGCATGAAGTTCCCGAAATCCATGCGAGAGACCGTCAATTCAGTCATTTCTCAGCCTCGCTATCAGGGAAATGTCCGCCGCGGACACCGCCGAGACGGACTTTCATCGTATTTCGTGAAATGTCCGCGAGGGACTCACTCCGGCAACGCGTTTGGATGTCTACTTATCACAGAGCGTCAGCAAATCAGATTCGACCGCAGGTTCATTCGCAATCCGAAGAAACAGTGGGAGTCGTAATGCCTTGGGATGCTTGGGTTTTGTCGCTGATGACCGTTTTGGGCGGAATATTGCTCGCCGCTTGCCTCGTCGAAGACATCAGGAGTTCCACCGCTCGCCGCGCACGGGCGGGGCGGCACCGTGCGGAGCGGCGACAGGCGAGGAACTGAGCCCGGCGATGACGCCGGACACGCCGCAGCCGGAGGTGGTCAGATACCTCCGGCCGGGCGCGTCAGGAGGGTTGCGAGCCGTTGGGTGAGCCGCCCGCGTGGGCGAACTCGGTCAACTGGCCGGCGAGAGCATCCGGGACGCGGGCGTGGACCCGGGTGCCGGACTCCTCGTGCTCGGAGCTGAGGATCTTGCCGTCGGCGTGGATACGGGCGAGCAGGTCGCCGCGGGTGTACGGCAGCAGGACGCTGACCTCGACATCCAGGCCGCCGAGGATCTGGCCCAGGAGGTCACGGAGCTGGTCGAGACCCTCGCCGGTGCGGGCCGAGACGAAGGCCGCGTCCGGCAGCCAGCCGCGCAGCTGGGTCAGCTCCAGCGGATCGAGCGCGTCGATCTTGTTGACCACCAGGAACTCCGGCGGCGCGGGCAGCTTGGACTCGCGCAGCACGTCGGTGATGACCTCGCGGACCGCCTTGATCTGCTGATCGGGCAGCGGGTCGGAGCCGTCGACCACATGCAGCAGCAGGTCGGCGCCCGTTACCTCCTCCAGGGTGGACCGGAACGCCTCGACCAGCTGGGTGGGCAGGTGGCGGACGAAACCGACGGTGTCGGTGAACACCACTTCACGGCCGTCCTCCAGGGCGGCGCGGCGGGTGGTCGGATCCAGGGTGGCGAACAGCGCGTCCTGCACCAGGATTCCGGCATCGGTCAGCGCGTTCATCAGCGACGACTTGCCCGCGTTGGTGTAGCCGACAATGGCCACCTGCGGGATACCGCTCTCCGAACGCTTGGCGCGCTTGGTGTCGCGGGCGGTCTTCATCTCGCGAATCTCGCGGCGCAGCTTGGCCATTCGCTCACGAATGCGGCGACGGTCGGTCTCGATCTTGGTCTCACCGGGACCACGCAGACCCACACCGCCATTGCTGCCGGCGCGACCACCGGCCTGCCGGGACATGGACTCACCCCAGCCGCGCAGCCGCGGCAGCATGTACTCCATCTGCGCGAGCGAGACCTGCGCCTTGCCTTCGCGCGAGGTGGCGTGCTGGGCGAAGATGTCCAGGATCAGCGCGGTGCGGTCGATGACCTTCACCTTCACGACCTTCTCCAGCGCGGTCAGCTGCGCGGGGGTCAGTTCACCGTCGCAGATGACGGTGTCGGCGCCGGACTCGAGAACGATGGCGCGCAGCTCCTCGGCCTTGCCGGAGCCGATGTAGGTGGACTTGTCGGGGCGGTCACGACGCTGGATCATCGCGTCGAGCACCTCCGAACCCGCGGTCTCGGCCAGCGCGGCCAGCTCGGCCATGCTCGCCTCGGCCTGCGTGGCCGTACCCTCGGTCCAGACGCCGACCAGCACCACGCGCTCCAGGCGCAGCTGCCGGTACTCGACCTCGGTGACGTCGGTGAGTTCGGTGGACAGACCCGCGACACGGCGCAGGGCGCTGCGGTCCTCGAGCTGCAGTTCACCTACCGTCGGCGCGGTCGACCAGCCGTTGCGGCCGGTCTCGGGGGCGTCGTTGATCTCCTCGTCGAGGTCTTCGGCGGGAGTGAACTCATACGTTTCTGGCTTACTCATACACCTCCATGTTCCCACGTCCCAACGAACGACCGCATTCGGTTATTTCGCGGCGAAGCGTTCCCCGGCTCGCGAGATGACATCGTCGAGGACTTCGCGGGAGCGCAGAAGGTCGGCGATCGTGCGGTCGATGCGGTCACGTTCGGCACGCAACTCGTCAACGAGCTCGGGCGTGGCGCGCTCGTTGGCGCCGCCGTCGGTGTCGCGCATGCAGGGCAGGATCTCGAAGATCTTCTTGCTGTTGAGGCCGGCGGCGAAGAGCTCCTGAATGTGGATCACACGGTCGACGGCCAGCTCCGGATAGTCGCGCTGGCCGCCGGGGGTGCGGGCGGCGACGAGCAGGCCCTGCTCCTCGTAGTAGCGGAGCGACCGTTCGCTCACGCCGGTGCGTCTGGCCAGCTCACCGATTCGCATGCGGCACTCCGGATTCCGAGGCTTGCACCTCACATCAATGTCAGGTTCTACCTTACGGGAATGACGAACACGGACCTCTTCAGCACCGGCCGGATCGGCCACCTGGAACTCCCGAACCGGCTGGTCATGGCCCCGATGACCCGCAATCGCGCCGCCGACGACGGGACCCCCACCGAGCTGATGGCGACCTACTACACACAGCGCGCGGGAGCGGGACTGATCATCGCCGAGGCGGCCACCCCCAACCCGGCCGGGCTGACCTACCCGAACATCCCGGCCCTCTACACCGATTCGCACCTCGCCGGCTGGCGGCGCGTCACCGACTCGGTGCGGGCCGCGGGCGGGCGGATGTTCCTGCAACTCCAGCACGGCGGGCGGGTCGGGCACCCGGACAACAGCGGACTGACCCCGGTCGCACCCTCGCCGATCCCACTGCCGGAGACCATCCACACACCGTCCGGCCAGCAGGAGGCGGTGACTCCGCACGAGCTGACCGATGACGAAATCCAGGACACCATCGCCGATTTCGCGAAGGCCGCCCGCACGGCGGTGGCCGCCGGATTCGAGGGCGTCGAGATCCACAGCGCCAACGGCTATCTGCTGCACCAGTTCCTGTCGGGCAATACCAATCACCGCACCGACGCGTACGGCGGCTCGATCGAGAACCGGATCCGGTTCACCCTCGAGGTGGTGGACGCGGTGATCGCGGCCATCGGCGCGGAGCGGGTCGGGGTGCGGATCGCACCCGGCGTCACCGTCAACGGCATCGCCGAAACCGATACCGGCGAGCTGTACCCGGCACTGGTCGCGGCACTGGCGCAGCGCCATCCGGCCTACCTGCACGTGGTGTTCGCGGACCCGGAAAGCGCGCTCTTCCAGCAGATCCGGAGCCTGTGGCCGACCACGCTGATCGCCAATCCGGACCTCGGCTGGGGCGTCCCGCTGCCCGCCGACGGCGGCGCCGCCGCGGCCCGCGCGCTGCTCGCCGCGGGCGCGGACCTGGTGTCACTGGGCCGGTCGTTCCTGGCCAACCCTGATCTGGTGGACCGCCTGCGGATCGGTGCGCCGCTGAACCCGGTGCGCGACGCACACCTGATGTATGTCGGCGGCGCGGAGGGGTATACCGACTATCCGGCACTCGAATCCGCCGCCGACGCGGCGCTCAGCACCACTGCGGCGTGATCAGCGGGTCAGGCGTCCTGCCACCACTTGGCCGCAAGGCGGCCCGTCGCCACCAGCTCCGACGGGCCGCGCAGCCAGGCCGCCCCGTTCTCGATGCCGACGGTCACCACGCCGCCGGGAATGCGGACCTTCACATGCCCGACATCGGAGGCCAGGTCGAAGCCGTCGCGGGCCAGGGCGGCGGCCGCCGCGGCCACGGTTCCCGTTCCACAGGATCGGGTTTCGCCGACGCCGCGCTCGTAGACGCGCATGTCGACGCCCCGCTCACCGTCCGAGCCGACGGCCAGCGCGGTGAGGATCTCGACGTTCACGCCGTTCGGGAACAGGGTGTGGTCGAAGCCCGGCAGCTGGTCGAGGTTCAGTTCGGCGAGCGAAGCCGTGGTCAGCTCCGGGTCCACGCAGGCCAGGTGCGGATTGCCGACATCGATGCCGAGGCCGGTGAATTCGCGTCCGCTCACGGTCGCGGTCGAGACGCCGAGCGTCTTCACCCGGCCCATGGCCACGGTCACCTCGCCGTGCACGGGATCGGCGTGGTGCACCACCACCGGCCGTGCGCCCGCGCGCGAACCGACCACGAACTCCTCGCTCTTCTCCATCCCGGTCGCGACCAGGTAATGCGCGAACACGCGCACCCCGTTGCCGCACATCTCGGCGATGGATCCGTCCGCATTGCGGTAGTCCATGAACCAGTCCCCGGCGCTGACGCCCTCCGGCAGCGCGGCCAGCACACCGGTTTCGATCAGCGCGCCCGCCCGCGCGACCCGCAGCACCCCGTCCGCGCCGAGCCCGCGCTGCCGGTCGCACAGCGCGGCGACCCGGGACGGCGTGAGCTCCAGCCACGCGTCCGGGTCGGGCAGCACCACGAAATCGTTCTGGGTGCCGTGGCCCTTGCTGAATTCGATGTCAGCGGCGCTGTTCTCGCTCGTCATAGTCCTCACCGTAGCGCCCGGCGCTGCCGGGATATTTCGTAGAGGGCCACCGCGGCCGCCGAGGGCGCGCCGAGGGTGCCGTCGGTCGGGATGCAGATCAGCTCGTCGCACACCTGCTGCCAGGCGGGGGCGAGCGATTCGCTCTCGTCACCGAGGACCAGGACGGTGCCGCCGTCGAACTCGGCGTCGTCGAGGGCCAGGCCGCCGCCGTCGCTGCCGACGATACGGGTGGCGACGCCGCGGGCCCGCTGCCGGTCCCGGAACGCGCCCACCTGCGCCGGACCCGAGGCGCGCAGCACCGGGACGGCGAACAGCGCACCGTCGGAGGCGCGCACGCTCTGCGGGTCGTAGTGGTCGACGCCGGAACCGGTCACGATCACCCCGCCCACCCCGAACGCCGCCGCCGAACGGATGAGCGCCCCCAGCCGGATCGCCGACGCGGGCCGGTCGATGACCACCACGGTGGCCGGATCCTCCGGCGTGCCCGGCGCGAAATCCTCCAGCTCGGGCCGCTGGGTCACCGCCACCGCCACTAGTTCCGGCACCGGCTCACCGGGTTCGGCCAGCCCGGCCATCACCTCCGGCACCAGCCCGACACTGGGCACGCCACTGGAATCGAGCACCTGCCGCGCCCACGGCGACGGCTCGGGTAGCCGGTACACGAGAGTCTCCAGCGGCCAACGGCATTCGAGGGCGCGGCTGATGGGCCGCATGCCCTGCACCAGGAATCGATTGTCCCGGATCCGGGCGGCACGGGTGGTCAGGTAGGCCTGCCACACCTGAACCGCCGCGGTGCGAGTGTTCGCGCGACGCGTCACTGGGGTTCCTGTTCATCCCTCATCGGTGAGGAGTTGACGAGGGCCAGCGCGGTGTCCGCCAAGGCGGGATCCGCGCCGTCCACCCATCGCACCCGCTGATCTCGACGGAACCACGAACGTTGTCGCCGGACATAGCGCCGGGTGCCGATGAAGGTGCGCTCCTGAGCTTCAGTCAGCTCGTATTCGTTGTCCAGGAAATCGAGGACTTGCGCGTAACCGATGGCGCGCCGGGCGGTTTGGCCGTGGCGCAGGCCCAGCGCGACGAGGCCCTCGACCTCCTCGACGAGACCGGACTCGAACATGGTCGCGGTGCGCACCTCGATGCGGGCATCCAATTCGGCCGTGTCGCGATCGACGCCGATAATGACCGTCCCCCACCGTGGTTCACCGATCTGGGGCGCCGAGGCGGCGAACGGCTCACCGGTCAGCTCCACCACCTCCAGCGCGCGCACCATGCGGCGGCCGTCGGTGGGCAGGATGGTCTGCGCGGCCACGGGATCGGCCCGCTTCAATGCCTCGTGCACGGCGACGGTGCCGCGATCGGCCAGTACCGCCTCCCATTTGGCGCGGATCTCCGGGTCGGTGGCCGGGAAATCCCAATCATCCAGCAGCGCTTGGACATACATCATGGAGCCGCCGACGATGACCGGGGTGCGCCCGCGCGCCATGATGGCCTCCACATCGGCGCGGGCCGCCGTCTGATACGCGGCGACGGTGGCGGTTTCGGTGATGTCGAGGACGTCGAGCTGGTGGTGCGGGATGCCGCGGCGTTCGGACACCGGCAGTTTGGCGGTGCCGATGTCCATGCCGCGGTAGAGCTGCATGGCGTCGATATTGACGATCTCGCCGTCGAGCCGCTGCGCCAGATCCAGGGCCAGATCGGATTTCCCGGTGGCGGTGGGGCCGACCACGGCGATGGGCCGGGTCATGTGACGGCTCCGCCGCGCGCACGCGGACGCCACACGCTGACGTGGTAGGCGACGCCGAATGGGTGTGCGGCGTAGAGGGTTTCGACGTCGGGGTCGGCGGGATCGGTGGCGAACAGCCCGGCCAGCACCTGGTAGGCGGGACGGCCCGCCACCTCGATCTCGGCGCACAGGCGCGTGTCCAGGGCGGCCAGGGCCTGCCGGTCCCCCGCGTTCAGCGCCCGGTCGATGGCCTCCTGCACGCCCGCGGCGCGCTCGTCCAGATACCGGGGGGCCTTGAGCGACAGGGTTGCCGCGCCGTCGCCGACGACCAGCACGGCGATCGATTCCGGCTCGGCGTCGAGGTCGGCCCGCAGCTGCCGGCCGAAGGTCAGGCTCTCGTCCACGGAGGCATCGGCCGAGATCAGACGGCATTCGGCGGTGACCTCCGGCGCGACCTGCTCGCGCAGCCAGCCCGCGATCAGAGCCGGCAGCGGCAGCATCGGGTCCGCGACACGCTCGGCAACCACCCCAGACAAACCGACACGCAGGTCCACCCCGTATCCCCGGAATGTGCCCACCGCATCGGAACCGATCACGCGGCCGGAATCGCCGCCGCCGGAACCCTCCTCCGGCTCCGCCACGCCGACCACGATCCACCGCGACGCGCGGGCCGCCAACTCCCCCGCGGCCCGCAACACCGCAGCTCGCAGCTCCGCGACCGTTCCTTCGGCCGACGCACCGGCCGCGCCCCCGAGTTCGGGCACCAGCACGGGCGGCGAAGGGACCAGTGACGCAACACAGAACACGCCGACAACCGTAGCGCTAACGCACCTCACCAGCCCCACCCCCACCGATCGCCGCGCCGCCGAAGCGGGCTCAAAGACAGCATTTCCCATCTCAGCCTGGTTGAATGGGATGAGCTAGACCGATGAGCTAGGGCGTAACCAGGCAGCCGTGACGCGCGGCAGGGACGAGGAGCAATGACCGACAACAACGGAAACGAGAAGGCTACCCACCCGGAGTCGACCCCGACGCCCAAGCCCGGCGCGCCGATGCCCACCCCGAGCGAGGGCGCCAAGCCATCACCGGCGGCCGCCACCGCACCCCGCCCTGGGGGCCCGCGCCGCAAACCCGAATCCCCCAAACCCCATGCCGTCAAGCCCACGCCCGGCGCGGCGGCACACCATCCGCATCCGGTCGTCGTACCGAGCGTGAGCGACCCCAGCCAGTGGGGACGGGTCGACGACGACGGCACCGCCTGGGTCAAGACCGCCGACGGCGAACGTGTCATCGGCTCCTGGCAGGCCGGTGACGCCGCCGAGGGTCTGGCCCACTTCGGCCGCCGCTACGACGATCTGGCCACCGAGGTCGCCTTGCTCGAGGCTCGGCTCGCCGCCGGTACCGATGCCCGCAAGACCAAGGCCGCCGCCACCGCGATTGCCGAAACGTTGCCGACGGCCGCGGTCATCGGCGATATCGATGGGTTGACGGCCCGGCTGCAGGCCATCATCGAACACTCCGACGAGGCGGCCGCGCACGCCAAGGAGGAGAAGGAACGCACCCGGCACGAGCAAACCGAGCGCAAAGAAGCCCTGGCCGCCGAGGCCGAGCAGATCGCCAACGACTCCACCCAGTGGAAGGTCGCCGGCGACCGCCTGCGGGAGATCCTGGACGAGTGGAAGACCATTCGCGGCGTGGACCGCAAGGTCGACGACGCGCTGTGGCGGCGCTTCTCCAAAGCCCGCGAGGCCTTCAACCGCCGCCGCGGCGCTCACTTCGCCGAACTCGACCGGGAGCGTGCCGCCGCCAAGGGCCGCAAGGAAGAGCTCTGTGTCCGCGCCGAGGAGCTGTCGGGTTCGACCGACTGGTCCGGCACCGCGGCCGTCTTCCGCGACCTGCTGACCGAGTGGAAGGCCGCCGGCCGCGCCCCGCGCGAGGCCGACGAGCAGCTGTGGCGCCGGTTCAAGGCCGCGCAGGACGTCTTCTTCGCCGCCCGCAATGCCGCCGCCAGCGAACGCGACCACGAGTTCGAGGAGAACGCGTCCGCCAAGGAAGCACTGCTGCACGCCTACGAGCACATCAACCCCGATGCCGACCTGGACGCCGCCCGCAGCGCCCTGCGCGAGCTGCAGGAGAAGTGGGACGCCATCGGCAAGGTCCCGCGCGAGCGCATGCACGATCTGGAATCGCGCCTGCGCGCCATCGAGAAGAAAGTCCGCGAGGCCGTCGACGCCCAGTGGCGCCGCACCGACCCCGAGGCCATGGCCCGCGCCGCCCAATTCCGCGAGCGCGTCGCCCAGTTCGAGGAACAGGCTGCCAAGGCCCAGGCCGCGGGCAAGACCCGCGACGCCGAGAAAGCCCTGGAGCAGGCCAAGCAGTGGCGTGAATGGGCCGAGGCCGCCGAGGGCGCGGTCAGCCAGCGCTGAGCTGATCGCCCGGGTTCCCTTGTGGCCCAGGCGATCAGCTACCCCGGGTCCGCGGTCGTGATCAGGCTCGGTGCATGGCACCGAGTCGCGAAGAGCTGCACCCGGTGACCACCGGCCTGGCCGGTCGCGTCGACCGGCCCTCAACACCCTCCGGCGAGCCGATGCCGGATCTGGTTGTGGCCGACCATGATTGGTGCGCCGGCACGGCCGTCCTCGACCGGGGCTTCAGTTGAGCTGGGCCGGCGCGGGTTCGGTGATGATCTCGTGGCGGGTGGGGCGGTGGGAGCGGCGGTATTCGCTCGGAGGGAGGCCTACTTCGCGGTTGAAGTGGGTGCGGAGGTTGGCGGCGGTGCCGAGGCCGCAGCGGGCGGCTACCACGTCGACGGGGAGGTCGGTGAGTTCGAGGAGTTCGCGGGCTCGGATCAGGCGTTGGGTGAGCAGCCACTGGAGCGGGGTGCCGCCGAGTTCGGCGTGGAAACGGCGGGCCAGGGTGCGCTCGCTGAGGTTGGCATGGCCGGCGAGGTCCGCGACGGTCAAGGGGTGTTCGAGGTTGGTGAGGGCCCATTCGAGGGTGCTGGCGAGACCGGTGTCGGCGGGCTGGGCGGGGACCGGGGACTGCAGGTATTGGGCCTGGCCGCCGGCGCGGTGCGGGGACACGACCAGGTAGCGGGCGGCGGCATTGGCGGCCCGGGAGCCGAGGTCCTTGCGGATCAGGTGGATGCACAGGTCCATGCCGGCCATGGTGCCGGCGCTGGTGAGGATGCGGCCGTCGTCGATGTAGAGCACGCCGGGGTCGATGTCGAGGTGGGGGTGGCGCTCGCGCAGGGCGGCGATGTGCCGCCAGTGGGTGGTCATGCGGCGGCCGTCGAGCAGGCCCGCGGCGGCCAGCACGAAGGCGCCGGTGCACAGGGAGGCGATGCGGGCGCCGCGCTGGTAGGCGGCCCGGACCGCCTCGACCAGGTCGGCGGGCGGGTCCTCGCGGACGTTCGGGGTGGACGGGACGATCACGGTGTCGGCGCGGATCAGGTCGTCGTAGTCGTGATCGGTCAAGGCCACGAAGGGATCTCGCAGCGTGGCGTGCTGGGTGTCGCGCGGGCCGCAGAGCTGGAAGTCGTACCAGGCGGCGGGGTCGACGCCGAGGGGCGGCTCGTAGAAGACCTGGTAAGGAATGGCCACCTCGAAGATCGGCATGCCGGGTGCGACGGCGACTGCCAGGATTCCGGGACCGGTCGATTCCATGGCTCGAATCTAACGCCGCAGCGTGTCAGAAATCTAGCGCAGTGTGGCATTCCTGCCACTCGTGGATGGTGCCGCCGCTTCGCATAGTCGAAGGCATGACCACGACGACCGACGCCACAACCGCACTCCCCCAACCGGATACGGCTCCCGACCCGCGCCCGGATACGGCTCCCGACCCGCGCCGATGGCGGGTGCTGGCGATTGCCGCGATCGCCCAGTACCTGGCCATCCTGGATCTGTTCGCGGTCATCGTCGCCTTCCCGGCGCTGCAGCAGTCCTTCGGCCACGCGTCGACCGGCGCGGTGTCCTGGACGTTGAACGCGTACACCATCGTCATGGCCGCCCTGCTGGTTCCGGCCGGGCGATTCGCCGACGACACCGGCCGCAAACGCGGATTCCTGCTCGGCATAGCGCTTTTCGGGCTGGCGTCCATCGCCTGCGGACTCGCCCCGAACCTGGCCGTCCTGATCGCGGCCCGCGTGCTGCAGGCCGCTGCCGCCGCCCTGCTCATCCCGACCGGGCTCGGCCTGGTGCTGCCGGTGTTCCCGAAACGCGAGCACGCCACGGTCATGGGCATCTGGACCGCGATCGCCGCGGCGGGCGGCGCGAGCGGCCCGGTCATCGGCGGATTGCTGCTGCAGGCCGGCTGGCGCTGGATCTTCCTGCTGAACGTGCCGTTCACGGTGGTGGCCTTCGCCTTCGGGCTGCGCGTGCTGCCCGATATCCAGCAGCGCGCCAACCGGCGGCTGGACCTGCTGGGCGCGGCGCTGATCCTCGGGGCCACCGCCGCCTTCACCACGGTGTTCGTACAGGCCACCGACTGGGGCTACACCGCCCCGGGCACCCTGGGCTGCCTGGTCGCCGCCCTCGCCCTGACAGCCCTGTTCGTCCGCCACGTCCGCCGCCACCCGGACCCGGTGGTGAGCCCGATCGTGTTGCGGCACCGCCTGTTCCGCACCGCCACCCTCGGCGTCTTCTGCTACTACCTGGCCTTCGCCGCCATGGTCCTGGAGGCCATGCTGTTCATGACCGAGGAGTGGCGGTATTCGACCCTGCGCGCCAGCCTGGGCGTGGCGGCCATGCCGATCAGCTGCCTGCTGCTGTCGCCGCTGTCCGGTCGCTTCGTCGCGCTGGTCGGGGCGCGCGCCTCGGCGGCGCTGGGCGGGGCGGCCATCGCACTGGGCTGCGCCTGGTGGGTGCTGGCCAGCGGCTTCTCGAATTCCTATGCGGTGGTGATGGTTCCGGGCGCGATCCTGGCCGGGGCCAGCACCGCGCTGCTGCAACCGCCGTTGTTCGGCGCCTCGACCCTGCTGCCCGCCGACCAGATCTCGCTCGGCTCCGGCACCCTGATGATGGCCCGCCAGACCAGTTCCGCCCTCGGCGTCGCCATCCTGACCGCCATCCTCGGCGACGCCGCCCACCGCACCATGACCGAGTTCCGCGCGGGCTGGCTCTACATGGTGGCGGCGGGCCTGGCCGCCATGGTCGCCGGCCTCGCCTACCGCCCCGACCGCGCCGCCGTCTGACCTCGCCCGCGGTACGAAAAAGGCCCGGTGGCAACCGCATTCGGTTGCCACCGGGCCTGGATCGGTTGCTCAGTCCTCGCCGAAGAGCCGGCGGCGCTGCTGTTCCTCGGCCTTGGCCTCGGCCAGGCGGCGCTGTTCCTCGGCGGCCAGCTGCACGGAGGTGCGCGCCCACACCACCCGGACCCAGTGGAAGGTCAGCACGACGATGGCGATGGTGGCCACGATCAGGCCGATGCCCGGGCCCGCACCGTGGTAGTTGCCGAGGCCCGGGGTCTGGCGGTGCCAGATGGACAGCACGCCGAACACGCTGCCGATGGCCGACCCCGCGACCGCGATCCAGGCCAGCAGCCAGCGGCGGGTGATGAGCGCCAGCACCGAGAACCCGATGCCGAACACGACGACGAACCAGACGAAGACCCGCGAGGGCAGGCCGATGTGGTCGGCCTGGGCGACCGTGTCGTACAGCAGCACGTCGAAGCCGCGGGTCTTGCCCGCGTGCGGCAGCACCAGCGAGGCGAGCAGCACGAACACCGAACCGGCCACGACCATGGCGCGCACGCCCGGGTCGATCTCGCCGGCGATCTTGCGTTCGACGGCCTCGAGGTCCGCGCGGAACTGCTCGAAGTCCTGACTGTTCTCGGCGGCCTGCATGCTCTCCTCGTTCGCCTCGGGCGTCGGTTCCGACGCCGGTTCCGATTGTGCTGCTTCGTCTTCCGGATGCTCCGGCCGGTCACGAGGCTCGTCCGGGCCGGTGGGCTGCTGCTCGGTCATACCACTCGAGATCCTTGCTGACGGCTAGCGCTCCCGCGCCGGGGATGTGGTCAGGCGGTGTGCCAGGAGTACCCGTGACGGGTCGATCCCTCGCACGTACCCCAGCGATCCTGCCCTATGACGCTGTGTAGTTGACAGCGACCCCACCATTCGCCGCGCGAGGTGGCGCCGACCGGCCCGTGCCGCGGGCCGGACTACTCGCCGCAGGCCGGGCCGCAGCCCGCGGCCGCGGTCTCCACCACGACCGGCGCGCCGATGCGCGGCAGGCCCAGGCCGACGCCGATCGGCGCGGTCTTGGGGGTGACGCCACGCTCGTGCGCGTCCCCGGCACGGGTGCGGCGGTGGGTGAGCACCTCGCCGTCGGCGATCAGGTAGTGCGGCGCCGCACCGGTGACATCGACGGTGATCACATCGCCGGGCCGAATCTCGTTGCCGGGAGCCGGATCCACCGGCGGGCGGAAGTGCACGAGCCGGCCGTCGCGGGCGCGACCGGACATGCGCGCGGTCTTGTCGTTCTTCTTGCCCGCGCCCTCGGCGACCAGCAGCTCGACGGTCGAGCCGATCAGCGCCTGATTGCCCTCCAGCGAAATCTGCTCCTGCAGCGCGATGAGCCGGTCGTAGCGTTCCTGCACGACCTCCTTCGGCAGCTGATCGGGCATGGTCGCCGCGGGCGTGCCGGGCCGGATGGAGTACTGGAAGGTGAAGGCGCTGGTGAAACGCGCCTGCCGCACCACATCCAGGGTGGCCTGGAAGTCCTCCTCGGTCTCGCCCGGGAAGCCGACGATGATGTCGGTGGTGATGGCGGCGTGCGGCATGGCCGCGCGCACCTTCTCGATGATGCCGAGGAACTTGGCGCTGCGGTACGAGCGGCGCATGGCCTTGAGCACGCGGTCCGAACCGGACTGCAGCGGCATGTGCAGCTGCGGGCAGACATTCGGCGTCTCGGCCATCGCCTCGATGACGTCGTCGGTGAACTCGGCCGGGTGCGGGGAGGTGAAGCGCACCCGCTCGAGGCCCTCGATGTTTCCGGCGGCGCGCAGCAGTTTCGCGAAGGCGCCACGGTCGCGGGGCTCCTCCGGATCGGCGAAGGAGACGCCGTAGGAGTTGACGTTCTGACCCAGCAGCGTCACCTCGAGCACGCCCTGCTCGACCAGTGCCTGCACCTCGGCGAGCACGTCGCCCGGACGCCGGTCGACCTCCTTGCCGCGCAACGCCGGGACGATGCAGAACGTGCAGGTGTTGTTGCAGCCCACCGAGATCGACACCCAGCCCGCGTACGCGGACTCGCGCTTGGCGGGCAGCGTCGACGGGAACGCCTCCAGCGATTCGATGATCTCGACCTGGGCCTGCTCGTTGTGGCGGGCCCGCTCCAGCAGCACCGGCAGCGAGCCGATGTTGTGGGTGCCGAACACCACATCCACCCAGGGCGCCTTCTTGACCACGGTGTCGCGGTCCTTCTGCGCCAGGCAGCCGCCGACGGCGATCTGCATGCCCGGGCGGCCGGCCTTGATGGGCGCGAGGTGTCCGAGGGTGCCGTACAGCTTGTTGTCGGCGTTCTCGCGCACCGCGCAGGTATTGAAGACGACCAGGTCAGCGGTATCACCGGCCACGGCCTTGACGTAACCGGCGTCCTCGAGCAGACCCGAGAGCCGCTCGGAGTCGTGCACGTTCATCTGGCAGCCGTAAGTGCGTACCTCGTAGGTCCGGGCCGGGGAATTCACCCAACCAGGGTAATAGGTGCCCGGCGCAGGCCGTAAACCCCGTCCGCGCCGGGTGACCCGGGTCTCGCGGCGGACGGGTGAGGGACCGGCGGATGGTCGTGGAATTGTCGGCGAATCATCGTCCGACCGGGCGATGGTGGTCTCAGCAGCATCAATCGCTGGTTACGCGGGGGTGTCGAGTCCTGCCACAGTTCGAGCCGCCCCGGCAAAGACGAGCATTTCGGGCAGGACATGATTAGGGTCACTGGTCATGACCGACGTGGCCGATTCCATCAGCACTCCCGCGCCGATGATCTCGATGCGGAATGTGGACAAGCACTTCGGCTCGCTGCACGTGTTGCGTGACATCAATCTCGAAGTGCCCAAAGGGCAGGTCGTGATCGTGGTGGGGCCCTCCGGCTCCGGCAAGTCGACCCTGTGCCGAACCATCAACCGGCTCGAGACCATCGACTCCGGTGAGATCGCCGTCGACGGCGTGAAACTGCCCGACGAGGGCAAGGCCCTCGCGAAGCTGCGCGCCGATGTGGGGATGGTGTTCCAGCAGTTCAACCTGTTCGCGCACAAGACAATTCTCGAGAACGTGATGCTGGCGCCGGTGAAGGTGCGGCGCGTCGACAAGACTCAGGCGCGCGCCCGGGCACTGGAACTACTCGACCGGGTGGGCATCGCCAATCAGGCCGACAAGTATCCGGCGCAGCTGTCGGGCGGTCAGCAGCAGCGTGTGGCCATCGCGCGGGCGCTGGCCATGAACCCCAAGGTGATGCTGTTCGACGAGCCGACCTCCGCGCTCGACCCGGAGATGGTGTCCGAGGTGCTCGAGGTCATGGTCGGGCTGGCCAAGGAGGGCATGACCATGCTCGTCGTCACCCACGAGATGGGCTTCGCGCGGCGCGCGGGCAATCGGGTGCTGTTCATGGCCGACGGCCAGATCGTCGAGGACACCGAGCCCGAATCCTTCTTCACCGCACCGAAATCGGATCGCGCCAGGGACTTCCTGGGCAAGATCCTCTCCCACTGACTCCACCCCCTAGGGAACACTCCCGCACTCCACGAGAGAACAGGACGTTCGATGAGGATCAACCACGCAATCCGGATCGCCGCCGGAGTGGCTGCCCTGGCGCTCGCCGTCACCGCCTGCGGCGGCGGCAGCAACAAGACCGCCAGCCAGCACGCGGCCGACGGCAAACTCACCATCGGCATCAAGTTCGACCAGCCGGGCCTGGGACTGCTCAACAAGGACGGCAGCTACAGCGGTTTCGACGTCGACGTCGCCAAGTACGTGGCCGACAAGATGGGCGTGAAGCCGGAGAACATCACCTTCAAGGAATCGCCGTCGGCGCAGCGCGAGACGCTGATCCAGAACGGGCAGGTCGACTTCATCGTCGCCACCTACTCCATCACCGACGCCCGCAAGCAGAAGGTCGACTTCGCGGGCCCGTACTTCGTGACCGGGCAGTCGCTGCTGGTGCGGTCGGACAACACCGACGTCACCGGGCCGGAATCGCTGACCGGCAACAAGAAACTGTGCTCGGTCAAGGGCTCCACCCCGGCACAGAACGTGAAGGACAAGTACGCCAAGGAAGTTCAGCTGCAGGAGTACGACACCTACTCGCTGTGCGTGGAGGCGCTGAAGTCGGGCGCGGTGGACGCGGTCACCACCGATGACATCATCCTGCGCGGTTACGCGGCGCAGTCGCCGGGCGCGCTGAAGGTGGTCGGCAAGACCTTCTCCGTCGAGAACTACGGCATCGGCGTGAAGAAGGGCGATACCGAATCGCGCGGCAAGATCAACGACGCCATCGACGCCATGATCACCTCCGGCGCGTGGAAGGCGGCGCTGGAGAAGGAATTCGGCAGCACCGGCTTCCAGATCCCGGAACCGCCCAAGGTCGACCGGTACTGATTCGCGGGCACGCCAGGTGATTTCACGTCTCGCGAAATCACCCGGCGTGCTTCGTCTTCCGATCGGAGGAATGGGGCAGTCGTGTTCGACTTGATCTCCAACTATCACACCAAACTGCTCGACGCGTTCTGGGTGACGATCAAACTGACGCTGTATTCGGCGTTCTTCGCGCTGATTCTCGGCACCATCGTGGCGGCCATGCGGGTGTCGCCGATTCCGATCGCACGCTGGATCGGCGCGTTGTACGTCAACATCATTCGCAATACGCCGCTCACGCTGATCATCGTGTTCTGCTCGCTGGGCCTGTACCAGACCCTCGGGTGGCGACTGGCGGCCGAGGGGCCGAACAGCATCGCGGAGAACAGTTTTCGCTTCGCCATTGTCGGATTGAGCGTCTACACAGCGGCTTTCGTGTGCGAGTCGCTGCGGGCGGGCATCAATACGGTGCCGTTCGGGCAGTCGGAGGCGGGGCGTTCGCTGGGGCTCACCTTCGTGCAGAATTTGCGGCTCGTGGTGCTGCCGCAGGCGTTCCGGGCGGTCATCGCACCGCTGGGCAGTGTGTTCATCGCCCTGACCAAGAACTCGACCATCGCCTCGGCCATCGGCGTCGGTGAGGCCGCGCTGCTCATGTCGGAGATGAACGAGAACGAGGCGGCGCCGCTGAGTGTCGGCGCCATCTTCGCGCTCGGGTTCGTGATCCTGACATTGCCGACCGGTCTGTTCTTCGGTTGGCTGGCCAAGCGATTCGAGGTAGCGCGATGACCGCGTCCGTGCTCTACGACGCGCCGGGACCCCGCGCGCGCCTGCGCTACCGCGTCTACTCGGTCGTCGTCATCGCGGCCGCGGTGGCGGCGGTCTGGTTCGTCTATCACGGGCTGGCCGACAAGGGTCAGTTCACCGCCGACAAGTGGAAGCCCTTCACCGAGGGTGATACCTGGCGCACCTACCTCCTGCCGGGTCTGCGCGGCACCCTCGAGGCGGCGGCGCTGTCGATCGTGCTGGCGCTGGTCCTCGGAATGGTGTTCGGCATTCTGCGACTGTCGGACCATCGCGCGGTGCGCTGGTTCGCCGGTGTGGTGGTGGAGATCTCGCGGGCCATACCCGTGCTGATCCTGATGCTGTTCCTGTTCACCCTGTTCGCCCAGCAGAACGTCTTCCCCTCCGACCAGCTGGCGCTCGCGGCCGCGGTGGCGGCGCTGACCATCTACAACGGATCGGTCATCGCCGAGATCGTGCGCTCGGGCATCCGGGCGCTGCCCCGGGGACAGACCGAGGCCGCCGTCGCCCTGGGCATGCGCAAAACCCAGGTGATGGTGACGATTCTGCTGCCGCAGGCCGTCACCGCCATGCTGCCGGCGCTCATCTCGCAGATGGTGGTGGCGCTGAAGGACTCCGCGCTGGCCTACCAGATCACCTATCTGGAAATCGTGCGCAGAGGCACGCAGCTCGGTGCGGCGGAAAAGAATCCGATCCCGTCGCTGATCGTGGTGGCCATCATCATGATCGTCATCAACTACGCGCTGACCGTGGTCGCCACCCGGGTCGAGAAGTGGCTGCGCACCCGCAAGCGCGGCTCCCGGGCCGTGCTCGCGGCCGGCACCGTCACCGCTCCCCCGGGCATGGATGTCCTCATCGCGGACCAGTCCGCGCCCGGCGTGATCGGCGACGCCAGGTCGGGGAACTGACCTCGGACCCCGGTTCGGGAGCCGTGCCTCCCGAACCGGGACCGGGCATTCCGGGAATGCTCAGCCGACCCGGGGACAATTGCTCCGTCCAGCTCGCATACTGGTCTTCATGAACGAAGACGACAGCGCTCGAAGAGAATTCGTCTTCGGGCTGTTCCTGACCACCATCGTCACCCCCCTCCTCGCCGGCCTCACCGCCTTCGCCGCCGTCATCGGCGCGCTCGCCGTCCACGAGGCCGCGGGCCGCCTCCTGGCCTCCCGCCGCGACAAACCACCCCACCCCTCCGCACCCCACATGGCCACCCCCCGCACCCTCCGCCACACCAACCACCGCCACACCCGCCGCGCCCTCTCCACCCGCCGCCCAGGCGGCGTCCTGCACTGAAGGCTGTCCGTACGGCATCCTCGAGCGCGACGCGATCCCGAATCCAGTTGTTCTCGCCCTCGTATGACTCTCATGTCCGTAGCCGTGCTTCGTGGTGGTTTCAGGTCACAGTGACCACATGTGTGAGGACGTGAGTACGGGGCTGTCGATTCGGCTCGGATACTCGGTCGTGGGGGGCCGATTGAACCGGTTCTGGGGCCGGCGCGTATTCCTCGGTGGGACGGGAAGACAGTTGTTTCATCAACCGGCTTCATCACACGAAGTGGGACGTCATGACCACCAACGTCACCGATAGCAACGTCAAGGATCCGGGCAAGAATATCGATTCCATTGGGGTCGATGTGGGGCTGCTGGTGTTACGGGTGTTCTTCGGGGGGTTGTTGTTCGTGCACGGCAGCCAGAAACTGTTCGGGTGGTTCAATGGCGCGGGCTGGCACCAGACCACCGCTGGGTTCGAGAAGATGGGGTATCACCCTGGCAAGGTGTTCGGCACGCTGGCGGGACTGTGTGAATTCACCGGCGGCGCGCTGCTGTTCCTCGGGCTGTTCACGCCGCTCGCCGCGGCGATCGCTATCGGCACCATGATCAACGCGATGAATGTGACCTGGCCTCACGGGCTGATGGGCTACGAGAGTGCCCTGCTGTTCGCCGTGGCCGCGCTGACGCTGGCGATCGCCGGACCGGGCCGATTCTCCCTCGACCACAACCGGCCATGGGCGCGCCACGGCGTCCTATGGGGCGCCGCCGCCCTCGCCCTCGCCGTGGTGGCCGCGGTGATCACCTTGGTCATCAAGTGGTCGGGATAGGCGCCGAGTTCTCAGATCGAGTCGAGACCGGCCGAGAGCACAGTCAGGCATCGAATTCATTGGCGGCCAGTTCGGATTTCACCACCGAGTAGGCGGTGGATTGGCTGAAACCGCGGCGGGCCAGGAGACCGACCAGACGGCGGATGGCCTTGTCGCGGTCCAGGTCCCGTGGCAGGGTGCGGAGTTTGGCGCGCACCAGTTCGGCGGCACGATTCTGCTCGTCTGCTGGCGAGTCGGCCTCTGAGGTCGTCTCTCCGGAGTCGCTTTCGCTGAGGGTGCGACCGCCCAGCACGGCGCTGCCACGCGGCCCGGCCTTGGCGCGACGCAGCGGCGATGAGGCCACGCCTTCGGAGTTCTCGTCCTGGCCGTCGGAATTCTGCTCGCGATGAGCGTCGGTCCGCGCGTTCACGTGGAGTGCACCCACCGCTGCGAACTCCGCCGTCACCACCTGATATGCGGTGCCGGGACTGTAGCCGCGCCGCGCCAGCATGCCGACCAACCGGCGGGTGGCCGTGTCGCGGTCGAGTCCGGGCGACAGGGTTCGGAGCTTGGCGCGGACCAGTTCGGCCGCGGAATCGGTGTCGTCGGAGGCGAATTCGCGGCGGGATGAGGTCGGCTTCGCACGCGCTGCAGGGGCGGACGGAGCGGGGGCGGACGAGGACCGGGTATCGGGTGGCTGTTCCTGGGCACGTCGCGTCACGAGCGCGGCCATTTCGCCCGTCACCACCGCATAGGCGGTGCCCGGGGTGTAGCCGCGGCGTGCCAGCATGGCGACCAGACGACTGATCGCCTTGTCGCGGTCCAGGTCGGGGGACAGCGTGGTCAGCTTCCGGCGCACCAGCTCCCCGGCGCGGGCATTCTCGTCCTCGGTGGTCACCGACTCGAGCGCCGGTTCGGCGTCCTCCGGCGCAATGCCCTTGCGTCGCAATTCCTCGGCGAGAACCTTCTTGCCCTTACCCGAGTAGGTGTGCCGCGACCGCACCCACTGCTGCGCGAAGGCCGCATCGTCGATCAGCCCGACCTCGGTCAGCCGATCCAGCACCCGCTTCGCCACGGCAGCAGTGAAACCCCGATCCGCCAACCGATCCGCCAACTCGGCCCGGCTCCGAGCCCGATCGGTCAGCAACCGCAGGCACACGTCCTTCGCCTGCGCCTCGGTCCCGCCGCCCCCGGCACCGACCGATCCCCCCGGCTCCCCTCCGGATTCCGGACGCCCACGACCACGTCCACGCCGCCGCCCACCCCGACCGAACTCATCCCCCCGATCAACCGAGACTTCCGAGCCGGCATCGGCCGAATTACCATGACCGCCGTCGTCGTCACCCCTCGACTCGCTTCCACGCCTCGACTCATCCCCACGTCTCGGCTCGTCCCCGCCGGTCGACTCATCCCCGCCACGTCGCCGTCTGTCCCGACGACCTCGCCGATCCGATTGCGCGCCACTTCGTTCCGAGAAATCCGCTCCACGCCCCCCGCCGCCTCCCAGATTCCCCCGCGCCGAGAACTCACCCGGCTCACCCGACATGTCATAGGAGTCCGCAGACACCCGATCGACCGAGGTCGAGCCGGTTCCGCGAGTGTTTCGACGACCGCGCTTCTCTGCACTCGACCCACTCCGCGCCGCTTTCGCGGCCACGACCGCATTCGCCTCGGCCAACGCTGCCCGCGCCGCCGCCAGCCTGTCCCCCGGAGCACCGCCGACCGAGTTCTGGGCCGTACCACCGGCAACCCCATCCACAGTCGCCGGCGCGCAGTCACCGAGCCGGCGCTGGCCGGAGTCCGGCCCGGCGTCGAGCTCGTTCGGTCGAGCCTCACCATGCGCCGCCCGACCGAGACGTGCGGCATCAGCGGCATTCGCCTCGGCCCTGCGGCCACGGACCGGCCAGGCCGATTCGCCCCGCAGCGTGTCCTCCCGGCTATCGGTGGCCGAGATCGGTTCCGCGGCTGGGTGGGTCGAAGCGGGTGGGACCGAGTCTTCGTGGATATATGCGGCAGAGCGGATTCCGCCATCACCGGGGGCAGTGGGCGCTTCCTCTGGCCACTGCCCCGGCGCGCGGCGGCGTCCGGTGGGCGAAAGGTAGTGAGGGCGGGAAGAATTCGAGGCGGCAGACTCGGGGCCGATGACCGAGGCAGCAGGCGTGGGACCGATGGCGGACGCGGCGGGGCCAGAGGGGTTGCCGGGCGGATGGTCCGGCGGCTCATGGTCTCGGCTCGGGTCGGAGGGTTGTGGCCGCGATGGCTCGGAGAGCTCCGGTCGGTGCGACGGGTGCGGCTCGGGTGTGGTGGTCGCGTCGTCTGTGGTACGCCAGGTGGAGTGATCGGTGTCCGGCGAATTGTCTTCGGGGACAGGGTGATAGGACGCGGCGGGAGTGGATGGGCCGTAGTTCCAGGTGCCGACGCCGGTGGTGTAGGGGTCGGTGGAGCCGAAGAGGTCGTGGCCGGGCTCGGGGGTTCGGGGCCTGGGAGCGATGGGGCGGCGGCCGGCCTTGCGGGCGGCGGAGGACTCCAGTTGGCGGCGGAGGCGTTCCACCGCGTCCAGGCGAGCGGGCCCCGGCGAATCAGGCCGGGGCCCTTCGGGTTCCCGAGAGGTCATGGGTCAGAAGTCGGCGGGGGCCTCTTCGGCGGTGACGTCCGCGCCGATGCCGAGCTTCTCCTTGATCTTCTTCTCGATCTCGTCCCGGACATCGGTGTTCTCGAGGAGGAACTTGCGGGCGTTCTCCTTGCCCTGGCCGAGCTGGTCGCCCTCGTAGGTGTACCAGGAGCCGGACTTGCGGATGAAGCCCTGATCGACACCCATATCGATGATCGAGCCCTCCTTGGAGATGCCGATGCCGTAGAGGATGTCGAACTCGGCCTGCTTGAACGGCGGGCTCACCTTGTTCTTGACGACCTTCACGCGGGTGCGGTTACCGACCGCGTCCGAACCGTCCTTGAGGGTCTCGATGCGGCGGACGTCCAGGCGGACCGAGGCGTAGAACTTCAGCGCCTTACCACCGGTGGTGGTCTCGGGGGAGCCGAACATGACGCCGATCTTCTCGCGCAGCTGGTTGATGAAGATGGCGGTGGTGCCGGAGTTGTTGAGCGCGCTGGTCATCTTGCGCAGCGCCTGGCTCATCAGGCGGGCCTGCAGACCGACGTGGCTGTCACCCATCTCGCCCTCGATCTCGGCGCGCGGCACCAGGGCGGCGACAGAGTCGATGACGATGATGTCGATGGCGCCGGAACGCACCAGCATGTCGGCGATTTCGAGGGCCTGCTCACCGGTGTCCGGCTGGGAGACCAGCAGCGCGTCGGTGTCGACACCCAGCTTGCGCGCGTAGTCGGGATCCAGCGCGTGCTCGGCGTCGATGAAGGCGGCGACACCGCCGGCGGCCTGCGCGTTGGCGACCGCGTGCAGGGCGACGGTGGTCTTACCCGAGGATTCCGGACCGTAGATCTCGACGATGCGGCCGCGCGGCAGGCCACCCAGGCCCAGCGCCACATCCAGCGCGATGGAGCCGGTCGGAATCACCGAGATGGGCTGACGCGCCTCTTCGCCCAGACGCATGACCGCGCCCTTGCCGAAGCTCTTCTCCACCTGCGCGAGCGCGAGCTCGAGCGCCTTGTCACGATCGAAAGCCTGTGGTGCCATCGTCTGATCCCCTTCTCAACGGGTGTGTCTCATGCTGTGGTTGGCGCCCACGTTAGAGGGCGGCACCGACAAGTTCCGACGACGAGCTTAGACGAACAGGTGTTCGATGCAAGCGACGCGCTGGACGACACGCGAAACACCTGGTGGCAAGCATTCGGCAATCAGGGCAGCACCGCGAGCTTCTGCGCGTCGACCAGCGTCTGCGACTGCTTGAACACCCGCAACGCCGTCGTCACCTCGATATCCCGGATACCGGGCAACGCACCGAGCCGCTCGGTCACGTAGCGGTACAGATGGGCATTGTCCCGGCAGACCAGCGACGCGGTCAGATTGGCCGGCCCGGTGATCGCCGCCAGATAGGCGACCTCCGAATGCTCCGAGATGGCCTTGCCCACCTCCTCCAGCCGCGCCGGATCCACCCGCATCCACAGCACCGCGCGACACGTGTAACCCATGAGCTGCAAAGCGAAGTCGAGGTCGAAGTAGAGCACGCCGGACTCGATGAGCTCGCTCATCCGCCGGGCCACCCGGGTCGCGCTCCAGCCGGTGGCGGCCGCCAGCCGCGCGTAGGGCGCGCGCCCGTCCCGAGCCAGGATGGCCATCATCGCCTCGTCCTCACGCGACAGCGTGACCTGGGTTTCCGGACCCACGGGCTCCCACATCGGCGGCCGCGGGCCGAGTTCGCGCAGCTGCTCCGCGGTGAAGAACCGGTCATAGCGCGGCCACTCCTCGGGGAACGGAAACTGCCGCATCACCTCGTGCACCGTCAGCCCGACCACCGAACTGGCGCGCGGAATCACGCGCAGCAGCAACTCGTCCCGCCGCTCGATCGATCGCGTGCGGCCCGCGCACATGATCTCGAAACCACTGGTCAGCAGCGACACCCAGCTCAATTCCGGTACTCGCGCGAGAGATTCGGCCAGGGCGACGGCCTTGGCGGGCGTCGAGGTGATGCGCATGACCCAGCGCGGCTGCCCCAGCGGCACCGTATTCACCTGGCCCGCCACATGAATCATGCCGCGCGTGCGCAGTGACCGATACCTCCGCGCCACCGTCTGCTCGGAGACGCCGAGGATCGCCCCCAGCCGCGCGAACGGGATGCGCGCATCGGTGACCAGACCGTGCACGATCTGTTTGTCGAGCACGTCCAGAACGGAGGAATCATCCAGCTCTTCCTCGAACATAGGAGGAATCTACCGCATCGAACTGGATAGCTAGGTGGATCCAAGCGCCTATCCCATGCTTGGAGACGAAATCGTTCGTTCTCTGGAGGTTCTCATGCGGAAGTGGTTGCCCCTCTTCGCCGCGTGCCTGGGCTCACTGATGCTGCTCATCGACGTCACCATCGTGAATGTGGCACTGCCGGACATCGCCGCCGACCTGGGCACCGGCCTGTCCGGGCTGCAATGGGTCATCGACGGTTACGCGCTGGCGCTGGCCGCACTGCTGCTCATGCTCGGCTCGCTCGCCGACCGATTCGGCGCGAAACCCACCTATCTGATCGGCCTGGCCCTGTTCGCGGCCGCCAGCCTGGCCTGCGGTGTCGCCGGGTCGGCGGGCGTGCTGGTGGCGGCACGCGCGGCGCAGGGCATCGGCGGCGCGGCCATGCTGGCCACTACGTTGTCGCTGCTGCACGCCACGTATACCGGTCGTGATCGCGGCGTCGCCTTCAGCGCGTGGGGCGCGGTCTCGGGTGCGGCGGCCGGTATCGGCGTGGTGCTGGGCGGCGTGCTGACCGATCTGCTGTCGTGGCGGTGGATCTTCTTCGTCAACCTGCCGATCGCCGCGATCGCGATCGTGTTGTCCGCCTTGGCGTTCGGACCGTCGCCGCGGCACGCGGACCGGCGCATCGACGTCGGCGGGATGCTGAGTTTCACCGTCGCGGCGACGGCCGTCACCTACGGCATCATCCGGGGCGGCGAGCACGGCTGGGGTGATCGCGGGGCGGCGGTGGCACTGATCGCCGGCGCGTTCTCGCTGATCGCGTTCATCGTGCTCGAATCCCGCAGTGCGGCAACGATGTTGCCGCTGCCCCTGCTGCGCAGCGCGGGCTTCACCGCGACGCTGATCGCCGCGGTCGGCATGAGCTTCGCCGCCTTCGCGTCCAGCCCGCTGGTGTCGCTGTGGCTGCAGCAGTACCTGCACCTGACCCCGCTGCGGGCCGGGCTGTCGATGCTGCCGATGTCGGTGTGCGCCTTCCTGACCTCGGGCATCTTCGGCCGGTTCCTGCACGAGGTGGCGCCGAGGTGGACGATCGGCGGCGGCCTGCTGACGATCGGCGCGGGCAGCTCCCTGCTGACCCTCATCGACTCCGGATCCTCCTGGACCGCCGCGATTCCCGGCTTCCTGGTGATCGGTGTCGGCGTGGGCGTGATGGCTCCGCCGCTGATGGCGGTGGGCATGGCCGCCGTCCCGCCGCGCCAGAGCGGCACCGCCGCCGGTGCGATCAACACCGCGCGGCAGCTGGGCCTGGCGCTGGGAGTCGCGGTGCTGGGCACCGTCTTCCGCAACACGAGCGATGCGCATCCGACGACTCACGGCTTCGTGGACGGCCTGAACTCTGCGACGCTCACTGCGGGCGTCTTCGGAATCGTCTCAGCCGCAGTGGTTTTCGCCCTCTACACCCGCGCCTCCCGCCCCACCTCCGAGACCCCCGTCCTCGGCCCGCCCGAGCCCGCGGCGGTCGCCTGACGGGGAAATCGAGATCAGGGAGCTCTCACGGTGGAATTCGCCCGAATTCCCCGCAGTGAGAGCTCCCTGATCCTGTCGTCACCGGAGGGGGAAGCCCAGGGCGTCCTCGTCGGGGGTGCGGGGGCCGAAGATGCGGCGGTCGGACTCGGCGATGGGGACATCGTTGATGCTGGCCTCGCGGCGGGACATGCGGCCGTCGGGGGCGAATTCCCAGAGCTCGTTGCCGTAGCTGCGGTGCCACTGGCCCTCGTCGTCGTGCCATTCGTATTGAAAGCGGACGGCGATACGGTTCTCGGTGAAGGACCACAGGTCCTTGCGCAGGGCGTAGCCGTTCTCCTTGGCCCATTTGCGCTTCAGGAAATCGACGATTTCGGCGCGGCCGGTGAGGAATTCGTCGCGGTTACGCCAGACGGAGTCCTCGGTGTAGGCCTGGGCGACCGTCTCGGGATCGCGCGTGTTCCAGGCGTTTTCGGCAGCGCGGACTTTGAGCTCGGCGGATTCCAGGTCGAAGGGAGGCAGCGGAGGACGCATGAGGGAGACCTTTCGAATGGATGCGGGTGGGTGGGCGCCTTGCCGGTGCGCGACACGGCGTGTGGGTGGTGGACGGGTGCAGGACCGCTGGATGCGGGCGGAGTCGATGACCGGGGACGGAGTTGCGAGGCAGCACGGCGGACGCGCACGGTATCGGCTAGGGGTTGGCCGGGGACAGCTCGGGTTCGCTCCAGCGCAAGGGTGTGGCGTTCGTGATTTCGACGACTTCGGTGAGGGTGAAGTCGATGGCGCATTGCGCACCGGCCGTGAAAGCGGCTGCCGCCCAGGTGATCTCGGCAGTACCGGTGAGTTGCAGGGTGGTGCCGGTACGCCAGTCGGGAATCAGGAGGCCGCAGCGCGGGTCGGCGGCGATATTGCCGAGGGTCATGAACATGGAGTTGCCACGGTAGTCGGGCCAGCGCAGGCGAGTCGGGGAAAGCACCTGCAGGAAGCCGGGATTGCCGCCACGATGGGACGCGTCGGCATTGCCGTCGACATCGGCGGACGCGATGAAGAACGCGTCGGCGCGGGCGATGAGCTGCCGCTGAGACTCGTCCAGCGCGCTGGTCCGGCGCACCGTGGGAGCCCCGCCCGTCGCCCACTCCTCGATGCCGCGGCGGGAGATGTACTTCGGGCAGTTCGAATACACCTGCTCGGTATCGATGTGCAGCCCGGTCGCGGTGGGTGCGATCACGCCATTGACGCGCATCCGCCGCCGCAATTGCGGCTGTAACGCGATCATGCCGACATGCCGTGCGCCGCAGAGCGATTCGGCGAGCGGGTCACCGGCCACCGGCCGCGCGTCGACCTCGATCGCCCGCTCCCCGGAGGCGTACACGAACCCGGGCGGCCCAGCCAACTGCCCCGCCCACATCCGACCACGGTCATCGGCAGCGGCCACCACGATCATCGGCTGCTCCGCCAGGAATGCCGCAGCCGCGGCCGGAATATCAGCGCGAATCATCCGCCCGACCCGCTGAGCAATATCCTCCTGCCCCATGCGCCGCTGCACGGCCAATTCCCCAGGGTGATAGCCGATCCCGCTCGCCGGCACGGCACCGCCCTTCGGCATGGCGCGACCGGCGGTCACCGTGTCGGTGGTCGATCCGGGCTCGGAGGCCTGCGCACCGGGCTCAACCGTGGTCGATGCCTTGCCGCCGTGGTGCGCATCGCGTGTCGAGACGGCGTTCATGTGAGCTCCCATCGGGCCGCCTGCGGAGGTGACCGTCTTCTCGGGTGAATTCTGGTGCTGGTGGCGGTATTTCGGATCAGAAGAAGCCGCAGGTGGGGGCGGCGCCGGAGGGGGCCGGGGCGTGGTCGGCGCCGGCGGGGGCGTAGATCTCGAGGCGGATGCCGTCGGGGTCGATGAAGAAGATGCCGCCGGAGGAGGCGCCCTCACCATGGGCGACCACGCCGTCGTGGGCGAAGACGACATTCAGGGCCTTCAGGGCGGATTCCACCTCCCGGACCTGGTCGATGGTGTCGACCTGGAACGAGAGATGGTGCAGGCCGGGGGTTTCGGCGGAGAACTCGCCGTCACTCTGCTGCCAGAGGGTGACCTGGAGTTTGCCGTCGCGGCCGAGGAAGGCGAAGCGCTGGGCGCCCTCGCCGCCGGCGCCGAGCTGTTCGAAACCGAGGGCGCGGCGGTAGAAGTCCACCGAGCGGTCGAGGTCGGTGACATTGAGGCCGATGTGCCCGGTCGCGAGAACGGGTGCGGTCATGGGAACCCCTTAGGAAATTTTTAACCATCATAGTTAGTTTGACAGGTTAGAAACTAGCGACGGCGGACGCCTGTCGTCAACCCCTATAGTTGGTTTTGCCGGTTAGAAAGGAGTCGTCAGGCCGATGCGCGCACGACGGCGGTTACCCTCAGGCGTGCCAGAACCACGCCCCCACCTCGGTGAACCGCTCGCCCTGGACCTGCTCAACACCCGCTGGATCGCGGCGACGGGACCCCAGGACCTGCTCACCGACGTGTCCGGGCTGCGCGAGTGGCTGGCCGACAACGACCTCGGCCTGCCCGCGGACGAGGCGACGCTGCACGCGCTCGTGACGACCCGGGAAGCGATCCTGCGCGCGGTCCGAGGTGAGACCGCCGACGACCTCAATACCGTCCTGGCGCACGGCCGCATCCGCCGCGCCCTCACTCCGGACGGCCCGGCCGCGCTCCCCGAGGTCGCCCAGCCGGCCTGGCTACCCGGCTGGCTCGCCGCCGACAATCTGCTCCACCTGCTGGCGAGCACCCCGGACCGCATCAAGCAGTGCGCGCACCCGCAGTGCATCCTGTACTTCCTGGACACCTCGAAGAACGGCACCCGCCGCTGGCACTCCATGGCGGCCTGCGGCAACCGCGCCAAGGCCACCCGGCACTATGCGAAGAAGACGCAGGCGGAGTAGGCGAACCCGCTGCGGCTCAGAACAATTCGTCGAGCAGGCGGTAGTAGGCCAGCCGCGGCATCGACGAGCACCAGCATGTCGTCCTCGAAGACCGCGATCTCCGGCACCGCCATCGACCGCCCCCCAGCCACCGATGCCGCGGAAACTCCGCCACCGCGA
The DNA here is from genome assembly GCF_042754245.1 of Nocardia sp. NPDC059228. Lineage (NCBI taxonomy): Bacteria > Bacillati > Actinomycetota > Actinomycetes > Mycobacteriales > Nocardiaceae > Nocardia > Nocardia sp. NPDC059228. The sequence continues at coordinate 45,521 of NZ_JBHZAL010000012.1, forward strand.
CCACGCCACGCTTGACCCAAAACGTTCCATTGGCCCGCACGACCCCGCCACTGCGCCCCTCGTGATCGTCCGACCACGCTGGATTCGGCCCGAGCAGCTCCGCCACGCGCGGCGGCAGCCGCAGCCTCACGCGGATCTGCTCACCATCGCGACTTCGGCACGTCGAATTCCGCGCACAGCGCCCGCCATACGTCGCGGGGATCCACCCCCGCCTCGATGGCCTGAGCCCCCGTCCGCCCCATGGACGGCAGTACATGATCGGTCAGCAGCACGTCTCCCCGCGCCGTTCCGAACTCGGTATGCAACAGCTCCTGGAACTCCGTCAACCGCACGGCCGCGAGCCTACGCCACCGTCCCGCACCCGGGCCAAACCCAGCCGTGCCCGGTCACCGCCTCCGACCACTGCCGTGCGGTGCCTGCGGGGCAAGGACGAACCCCTGTAACAACTGTTGCGGCGACGAGCCAAATCTCGACGTTGTCAGGCACCACCGCTGCACCGTGGCGATCGAGTGAGCCACGGCAGTCGTCACCGCCGAAAGCCAGACGACGGGTAGAGAGTTCGACTACCGCGCGTCCAAAGCAGGTCTGACGGAGTGGGCCGACAGGGGACGCCGGTACTACCAACCGGCGTCGCGAGCGAAGGTCAGGCGGGTGGGGATTCGACGGCGGCGTGGCAGATTTCGACGGGGTCGGTGACCACGGTGATGCCGGTGGCGGCGGAGTGGGCGGCGGTGGTGTAGGCGGGGTCGTCGAGGATGCGTTTGACGGCGTCCCGGACAGCTTCGGGGGTGACCGGGCGGACCAGGATCGAACTGCCCTGGCGGGCGGCGCGATTGGCGAGTTCCCACTGGTCGCCGCCGCCGGGGACGGTGACGATGGGGACGCCGGCCAGCAGGGATTTGGCGAGCAGGCCGTGACCGCCGCCGCCGATCACGACCGAGGTGTGGCGCAGGATCTCGTCCTGGCGGCCCAAACCGGCTGTGGCCCAGGGCGGGAGGTCGGCGGGCGGGGTGTCGAGCATGGAGACGGCGACCCGGACGCCTGCGCCCTCGAGCGCCTCGAGGGCGATCTCGGCCAGGCCCGCGGTGCCGGTCTGGGCGGTCGAGGGGGCGACCATGACCAGGGGGGCGTCACCGGGCGGCAGGTCCAGGATGTGGTCTGTGGGCTCCCAGAGCAGCGGGCCGACGAGGTGCGCATTGTCCGGCCAGTCGGGGCGCGGCACCTCGAGAGCGGGCAGGGTGGCGACCAGGCGGGCGGTCGGGCCCGGGTCCTCCGGTGGCAGGCCGATACTGGCGCGGGCCTGCTCGCGTTGCAGTTCCCCGCGCCGGATGGCCCGCGACGTCAGCCCGCGCAGGACCGAGTCCCGGGCGCGCCCGCGCATACCCTCCCCCGCGGCGAGCCCACTCCCGATGGGCGGCAAGCCCTTCGACGGCAGGTACAGCGGGTGCGGCGACAGCTCCACCCAGGGCAGCCGCAGCCGCTCCGCCGCCATCCCGCCCCCGACGGTGAGCACGTCCGCCACCACCAGTTCCGGCAGCATGGCGCTCAGATCGGGCAGGATCTCGGTCGAAATGTGCGCGGCCCTTTGATGAATCCTGGCGCCCGCGTCACTGTCGTCGTCCTCGGCCCGGGGTGCGAGGCCCTTCAGCCGCCGCACCCCGATCCCGGCCTCCCGGGCCGCGTCGAACCATCGCGGGCTGGTGAACAGCACCGGCTCATCGCCCGCGGCCAGCAACCGCTGACACAACGCCATCGCCGGAAACGCATGCCCCGGATCAGGCCCGGCCACCACCGCTACTCGCACGGCCCCAGGGTGCCACACCCGACCGACGCCCCCGGCACCTTCACCCTCTGTGGTGGTCCGTGTCACTCGACCGCACCAGGTCACCCGGTATCACCGCATGACTCGACGACACCGAGGCGACTCACCACCCGCCGCACCCAGCGACGCCGGGCCACGCCACCAACCCCGCCACGCCCAGGCGGCACCGGGCGCTCCGCTACATCGCCACGCCCGGCGATGGACCGGCCGTGGCGCCCGGTCGCTCAGCCTGCGAAGTGGTAGAGCTCGAAAGTCAGGGCGTGGGCACCGGGGACGCCTTCCTTGGGGCCGGCGGTCATTTCCAGGACGGCGCGGGCCTGGGTTTCGGCCGGGTCGGGGCTGAGGGCCTCGAGGTAGCGGCGGTGGGCGGTGAGTGATTCGACGGCGGTCTCGAAGGTGTCGGTGACGTCGAGCCCGTGGCTGCCGTCCGGGACGCCGTAGACGGCGGCCCAGCGTGGCGACCAGGCGGGCAGCTCGGCGAGCTCGGGGTGGATCCATTCGTTGCCCGCGTCGGACACGGCGTCCAGGGCGGCGCGGCCGACGGCGCGGTGGTCGGCGGAGTTGGCGTAGCCGCGGACCCAGGTGTCGCCGAAGTTGAACAGCACCACCATGTCCGGGCGATGGCGGCGGATGGCAGCGGCCAGATCCCGGCGCAGGGCCAGGGATTCCTCGATCCGCCCGTCCGGGTGCCCGAGGAATTCCACCTCGCTGACGCCGACGATCTTGGCCGAGGCCCGCTCCTCGTCCTCCCGCAGCGGCCCGCACTCGGCCGGCGGCAGCCCCGCGATCCCCGCCTCGCCGCTACTCACCAGCACGTAGCGAATGTCCTTGCCCTGCCTGGTCCAGCGCGCGACCGCGGCGGCCGCACCGTATTCGATGTCATCGGGATGCGCGGCAATGACGATCCCGCGCTGCCAGTCCTCGGGAAGCTGCTCCATATCCTGCATTCAACACCAGCCGCCACCGCCCATACCTGGCCGACGCGAACTTCGCACCCACCCGCCACGCCGGGGCGTCACAGCATGGCGAGTACGCCCTCGAAGGCCGCTTCCGCCGCCCCGAGCAGCTTCAGATCCGGGCCCAGACGCGACTTTTCGATGCGAACCCCGCCGAAGGCACGGCTCACCATGCTGCGGCGGTGGACCTGATCGCGGACCCGGTTGATGGCCGGTTCGGGGAGCGCGGTGAAGAGGTCGCCGAGCACCACCAGTTCGGGCCCGAGGATATTGACGACATTGACCAGGCCCAGGGTCATCCAGTCGAGGTAATCGGCGAGCCTGGTTTCCCACTCACTGTGCAGCTCACGGAGTTCGGCGACGATCGCCCCGCGCGGGCCGTGCTCGGGCATGCCGAGGGCGCGGCACAGCGCGGCCTCGCCCACCTCGGTCTCCCAGCAGCCTTCGTTGCCGCAGTAGCACTTTCGCCCGCCCGGCCGCACCGTCATGTGGCCGATCTCGCCGAGGTACCCCGCTGATCCGCGCAGCAGCTCGCGCTGGGCGATGAGCCCGCCGCCGACCCCGACATCGGCGGAGACGAAGACAGCATCGGCGGCCGCGCGTCCGACACCCCTGACATGCTCTGCGAGCGCACCGAATTCGGCGTCGTTGCCGACGATGACGGGCAGGTCCAGCACCGCGTGCAGCCGCTGGCCCAGCGCCACCTCACCCCAGCGCAGGTTGGCGGCATTGTGCACCAGGCCGTCCGCGCGCCGCACCACACCGGGAACGCACACGCCCGCCGCCACCGGCCGCAGGCCCAGATCCTCGGCGAGCATGGCCGCCGATTCCGCGACGTGGGTGATCACCTCGTCCGGTTCCCGTTGCCGCCCACGCAGATTCCAGCTGTTGCGTCCCATGACCTGCCCGCCGAAGCCGACCAGCGCGATCCCCACGTGCTCGACCTGCACATCCACCGCCAGCACCACCGCCGCCTGCGGTTGCGGCAGCACCAGCAGCGAGGGCCGCCCGGCGCCGCGCGCCAGCCGCGGCACCTTCTCCTCCACCACCCCGTCCTCGGCGAGCCCGTCGACGAGCATCTTGATGGTGGACCGATTGAGCCCGAGCTCGACCGCCAGCGCCGCCCGGGTGGCGGGGCCTCCGATGTGTAGCAGCCGCAGGAGACTCGACCGGTTGAACCGGCGCACCTCGTCCGGTCGGGCGACGGTCATGGACTCGGTAATACCATTGCGCGGCTCAACGGCCCGTTATCGCCACGCGGCGTCTCGAGAGCGCGTCGACGGTGGCGGCGAGCAGCAGCACCAGCCCGGTCACGATGGACACCACGGCCGCGGGCTGCCGCAGCAGGCCCAGCCCGTTCGACACCACGGCCAGCACCGCGCCGCCGATCACCGCGTCGGCCACCCGGCCCCGGCCGCCGAACAGGGAGGTGCCGCCGATCACGGCCGCGCCGACCGCGAACAGCAGGGTGTTGAGCCCGCCCGCCTGCGGATCGACCGAGCCGACCTTCGAGGAGTAGACGATGGCGCCGACCGCCGCGCAGGCCGAGCAGATGACGAAAACGCTTGCCCGCAACTGGGTTACGTTGATGCCCGCGCGCCGGGCCGCCTCCAGGTTCCCGCCGACGGCATAGATGTGACGGCCGTAGGTGGTGCGGGTCAGCACGTAGGTCCCCGCGACCAGCAGCACCAGCACGATCGGAACCACATACGGCACACCGGAGATCACGATCAGCTTGCTGGGTGAACGATTCACGGTGAGCAGCGCCGTCACCACGATCGCGAATCCGCTGAGCACCACCACTTTCGCGACCACCAGCGGCGTCGGCGACGTGACCAGCCCGCGACGCCGGCGCCGCAGATGCCCGCCCAGCGTGACCGCCGCATAGCCACCGGCCGCCACCACGCACAGCATCCAGCTCCCGGCCGTGGACAGATTCCCGTTCGCGACCGCATTGAGCACGTGCGAGGAACTGATCCCCAGCACCCCGCCCTCGCCGATGAGCTGCAGGATCACCCCCTGCCACGCCAGGAACAGCGCCAGCGTCACCACGAACGACGGCATCCCGATCTTCGCGATCAGGAACCCGGTGATGCACCCGATGGCCGCGCCCACACACACCGCGAGCAGCATCTCGATCCACGGATTCGCCTGAAACCCGATGACCGTCAGCACGATCCCCAGCACCGAGAACGCCACCCCCGGCCAGATCCGCAGCAGCCCCGCCAGGATCGCGGCCAGCACCAGCATGGCGTTGAACACGAAGAACACCGTGGATCCCATGCCGGTCAACAGGTTCCCGTTGTCGACGTAGTGCATGGCCAGCACCGCCCCCGCCACCCCGGACGCCGTGCCCGCCGACAGATCGATCTCCCCGATCAGCAGCACGAACACGATCCCGATGGCGATGATGGTCTGCCCCGCCCCCTGCGCCAGCAGGTTCGCAATATTGTTGAGCGAGAAGAACACATCCGACATCAGCGAGAACAGCACCACCAGCGCGATCAGGCCCAGGATCGCGGGCAGGGACCCGATATCCCCGGCGCGCAGCCGGGCGGCGTAGTCGCGCACGGCTTCTCGCGTCGACCGCGTCGTGGTGTCGATCCCGAAGTCGGTGATGGCGGTACCCGGTTCGGCCGCTGCCGATTCCGAAACATTGGTCATAGCAGTGGCTTCCTCACAGCACCGCGGCTTCGGGCCGCGCCAAGCCCAGATCGCCGGAACGCCCGGCGGTGATCAACTCCACCACCTGGCCGGTGGTGACATCGGCGGTCCGCACCTGCGCGGCCATCCGGCCCAGGTACAGCACCGCGATCCGATCGGCGACCTCGAACACGTCGGCCAGGTTGTGGCTGATCAGCACCACCCCAAGCCCCTGCTCGGCCAGCCGCCGCACCAGATCCAGCACCTGCCGGGTCTGCGCCACCCCGAGCGCCGCGGTGGGTTCGTCCAGCAGCACCAGATTGCTGTTCCACAGCACGGCTTTCGCGATGGCCACGGTCTGGCGTTGCCCGCCGGACAGGGCTGCGACCGGGGTGCGCACCGATTTCACGGTGCGCACCCCCAACGAGGCCAGGGTGCGCCGCGCCGCCTCCTCCATGCTCGCCTCGTCCAGCAGCCACGGCTTGCCGCGCTCCCGGCCGAGGAACATATTGGCCACGATGTCGAGGTTGTCGGCCAGGGCCAGGTCCTGGTAGACGACCTCGATGCCGAGCGCCGCCGCATCCTTGGCGCCACGCAGGTGTACGGGTTCGCCGCGAAATCGCACTTCGCCGGAGTCGGCGGCGTGGATTCCGGCAACACATTTCACCAGCGTGGATTTGCCCGCGCCATTGTCGCCGACGAGTGCGGTGACCTCGCCCGCCGGCACGGTGAGGTCCACGTCGTGCAGCACGTGCACCGGTCCGAAACTCTTGTTCAGGCCGGTGATCTGGAGCAGCGGCTCACTCATGTCTCTCGATCCTCAGGCGATGCCGAGTTCGGTGCAGGCGGACTTCACGTCGCCCGAGCAGACGTCGGAGGCCTTCACGAAGCCCGAGTCCACCACCTGCTTGACCTCTGCCCTGGTGATCAACTGCGGTTGCAGCAGCACCGATTTCACGTCCCGCTTGCCCTTGGGATCCTGACTCACGCCCTGCGCCAGGGCATCCGCGGCGGCCTTGTCGCCCTTGGCCAGGGCCACGGCGAGTTTCGCGGCGTTCTCGGCCTCCTCCTTGATGGGCTTGAACACGGTCATGTACTGGTCCCCGCGCAGCACCGCCTTGAGACCGTCCACGGTGGCGTCCTGACCGGTCACCGGCACCTTGCCGTTGAGACCGTTCTTCTTCAGCACGGTGATCACCGCACCGGCCAGGCCGTCATTGGCGGCGACCACGCCATCGACCTTGCCGTTGGCGCCGGTGAGGATCTGCTCGAAGGTGGTGCCGCCCTTCTGGTTGTTCCAGTCGTCGATGGCCTGGCTGCGCACCAGCTTCAGCGCGCCCGAGTCGTAGAGGGGCTGGAGCACCTGCTCCTGGCCCTGGTGGAACAGGGTGGCGTTGTTGTCGGTCGGCGCGCCCTCGATCTCGACGACCTGCGCACCCGGCTTGTCCTTCAGCGCGGTGGCCAGCCCCTGGCCCTGCAGAGCGCCGACCTTCACATTGTCGAAAGACACGTAGTAGTCGGAGGATCCGCCGAGGTTGAGGCGGTCGTAGTCGATGGTCGGAATGCCGGCCTGCTTGGCCTTGGCCGCGACCGCGCTGCCCACCTCGCTGTTGATGGAGGCGATCAGCAGCACCTTCACACCCTTGGCGATCATGCCGTCGGCGAGGGTGGAGAACTTCTGGACATCGCCCTGCGCGTTCTGCACGTCGGCGTCGAATCCGGCCTCGTTCAAGGCTTTCTGCAGTAGCGGCTTGTCGAAGGATTCCCAGCGGGCCGAGGTGGCGGTCTCGGGGAGGATGACCCCGACCGTCCCATTGGCGCCGCCGCCCGATGGCGCACTCGACGAGGAGGTCGTGCTGCTGGAGTTGGATCCGCAGGCGGTGAGGGTGAGCAGGCCGGACAGTGCGAGCGCGGCGGCGGCGTAACCCCGTCGGCGTCCGGACTTCGTCGGCGGGAGCGCGCTTTTCGTCCTCATCAGGGTGACCTTTCACGCGGCGGTCACTGGTTTGCGACCGCGCACACGGCATATGTTGTGGGCAACAACATATGCCGTGTGAGTCACTCATATGGGACGTTTGGCCAAATCGATGCGGCCGGTTCAGGGCAGCAGGATGACCTTTCCACCCGCGTGCCCCTCGATGACGAGCTCGTGCGCCGCGGCCGCCTCCGACAGCGGGAACGTCTTGGCGATCGCAAGATCCAGCTTGCCCGCGGACAATAGCGGCAACAACTCACGCCAGGCATTGCCGCGGATCTCGGTGCCCGGATCGGCCCCGGGCCCCATACCGAGGGCTTTGAACCCCTCCGCGGCCGCCCGATCGAACGCCACGATGGTCGCGATCCGGCTCCGGTCGGCCACCAGTTCCACAGAGACGTCGATCGCCTCCTCGGTGCCCACGGTGTCGAGGGCAACATCGATTCCGTTGGGAGCCAACGCCTTGACGCGATCCGCCAGTCCCGGGCCGTACGCGACCGGCTCGACACCGTAGGCGCGCAAGCGTTCATGCCGGCTCGGCGAGGCCGTGCCGATCACCCGCGCGCCCCGCGCCACCGCCAATTGCGCGGCCAGCGCGCCGACACTGCCCGCGGCACCGTGGATCAGCACGGTGTCCCCCGGCCCGACGCCGGTCGCGGCGAGCAGATGCACCGCGGTGCCGCCGACACTGAGCACACCGGCCGCATGCTTCCAGTCCACATCGGCGGGTTTGGGCACGACCCGGGCGGCCGGCACGGTGACGGCGGTGGCGTAGCCGCCACCCACCGTCGCGATCACCTCGTCGCCGACCGAGATCGGACCGGCCGGCCCCTCGGCGTCGGGACCCACCGCGGTGACCACTCCGGCCACCTCCAGGCCCAGCCGGATGGGCAATTTGCTGGGATCGGTGCCGAACGCACCGCTGTAGAGCTTGTAGTCGAAGGGATTCACGCCGGCGGCCCGCACCGCGATGCTGACCTCACCCGGCCCCGGCTCGGGCACCTCGACCTCGACCAGCGACAAGACTTCCGGTCCACCGTAAGCGGTGGCAACGACAGCAGTAGCCATCCCGCGATCATACGAAAAAAGGACCGCCCGTCCCCGCTACCCGGGGCTGGACGGTCCGAAAGTTTCGACCGATCAGAACTTGCTCAGCGGCGACTTGTCCTTCGAGCCCGACACCGCCTTGTACAGCATGTACAGACCGAAGACGATGGCGCTCACCAGCAGAATCGGGAACAGTGCCTTGATCAGCCACCCGAGCACCGCGAAGGCGATCCACACGAGGACGACGACGCCGAGAATCTTCCAGAACATTACTGACCTCCCTAGTCTCCGAACCGCCGTCCGCGCGATCCGACACCATCCATACTGCGTCGCCCGCCTGAGAAAATCACCAGGTCAGCAGCGAAATCCGGGACAGATCAGGGTTCTCCCCGAGTCCCCCGGCCGAGGCAGCAGGCCGCGTTCGCCGGGGCCGCAGCCCGCCGACCTGCAACAGCCCTGGCCACGCCCCGGGCAAGCCCGGTTCACAGCGCACAGGTCAGGGATTGGCGCGGAAGCGCTGGTCGGCGAGATCGGTGAGGGCCTGGGCCCAGCCGTCGAGGCGGTCGGCGGCGTCGCGCAGGCCGACCATGGCCCAGCCGAGATCGTCGGCGATGGCCGCGCTCTCGGGGACCGCCAGCACCCGGGCCGCGGCCGCGACCATGCCCTCGTATTCGACGACTCCGCCGTCGAGGCGGATGGAAACGGCCCGAACGTGCTCGCCCAGTGGCGAATTCGCGCCGAGCGCACCGGCGGCCCGCTCCATGGCGACCACATCCTGTGCCAGCGCGTGCAGTGCGGCAGCCCCGGACGCGGCTGTTTCCAGGGTGTCGTTGAGATCGTCCTCGGGAAGCCGGCCTGTCCGTGCGATCTGCGAGTGCAGCCCGTGCAGCGCCCGCTCGGCCCGGACCAATCGGGCGATCGACGCTCGCGCCGCGGACCGGATCGGCGGCAGCTTCCGAGGCACGAAAGCGGCCTGCGGCAGCGGCTCCCGGCGCATCTCCAGATACCGCCGGGCCGTCACCGCGGTCCCGGTGACCAGCGCGACCGCACCACCACCGACCACGACCACCGCCCAGGCCGGCGCCGAAATCAGCACCAGTCCAACGGTTCCGGCCGTCGTCAACCCCGAAGCCGTTCCCAGCCGGAAACTCCGGCGCCGTGCCCGGCGCCGCTTCCGCAGCTCACGCTCCCGCGGATCCGCCCACTTCCGCACGGCCACCAGCGCCTGCTCCCCCACACCCCGCAACGTATCCGGCAGCCGCTGCGCCAACTCCTCGGGCTCGAACCCGCTGGGCGCCAACACTTCCCGCACCGCCTCGGTGGCCCGCTCGCGCCGCGCCGGCTTCCGCCGGCCGCTTCCGGCCGGACCAGGCCCGGCCCCCATCATGCCCGCCGCGAAGGCAGGCTGCGCGCGGGCGGGGTGGCCATGGAAACCGGTCAAGTGGGGTGGATTGTGCTCCGGCGCTGGGACAGTGCCCGCGGGCGGCACGGAAGCCGTTCCGGGCCCGGCGGTTTCGGAGTGCGCGGGAGGCTGAGGGTTTGCGGGCGGCGGGAACGGGGAGGGGAAACCCGGGATGGGATCGGCGGTTTTCGTGCGGGCGCGGCGCAGAAAACGGGCAGGGGAGGTCGCGGGACTGTTGTCGGCCCGCGATCTCCCCATCGTGCACTACCTTTCGCGCAGCAGTTACTGCTGGGCGGCCTGGCCCTTGTTGAAGTTGGGCTGGGCGGCCGGCTGCGCGGGCTGGCCCTGCGGGATCTGCTGCTGGGTGCCACCGGCGGGCAGCGAGTCGCCGCGCATGGAGGCGCGGATCTGCTCGAGGCGGTTGTGGCCCGCCATCTGGACGCTGGCCTGCTGGACCTCGAGCATGCGGCCCTGGACCGAGTTGCCCGCCAGCTCGGCGGCACCGAGCGCGTTGGCGTAGCGGCGTTCGATCTTCTCGCGCACCGCATCCAGGCTCGGGACGGCGCCGGGGGCCGACAGGGTGGAGTCCATCTGCTGCAGCGAGGCCGAGACCTGCTCCTGCATCTTGGCCTGCTCCAGCTGCGAGAGCAGCTTGGTGCGCTCGGCGACCTTCTGCTGCAGCAGCATGGCGTTCTGCTCGACCGCCTTCTTGGCCTGCGCGGCGGCCTGCAGCGACTGGTCGTGCAGCACCTTCAGGTCCTCGACGGACTGTTCGGCGGTCACCAGCTGGGCGGCGAAAGCCTCAGCGGCATTGGTGTATTGGATGGCCTTCTCGGTGTCACCGGCACCGCTGGCCTGGTCGGCCAGCATAACCGCCTGGCGCGCATTGGCATTGAGCTTCTCGACCTCGTCCAGCTGGCGGTTGAGCTTCATCTCCAGCTGGCGCTGGTTGCCGATCACCGACGCGGCCTGCTGCGACAGGGCCTGATGCTGGCGCTGGGCCTCCTCGATGGCCTGCTGGATCTGAACCTTCGGATCCGCATGCTCCTCGATCTTCGAATCGAAGAGGGCCATCATGTACTTCCAGGCCTTCACGAACGGATTAGCCATCGATTGATCCCGCCTCCATATGACGTGCCGCGCCCCGTAGCGCGACAGTAGTGCGCGACCGTCGCGCACCCCTGTTGTCCCTATCTCCACTGTGCAACGGCCGTTCCGGAGATTTCGGCAACAGCGCGACGCCTCCGGCACGAAGCCTACAGAGAATTTATCCCTTTCGGCTCCACAGCACAGTGATCACTTGGCAGCCACCAGCACCAGCCGATCCGACTTCGGGGCCGGAATCACAATGCGGGGGCCGAAAGTTCCATCCGCGGCCAGGGCAACGTCGCCGTCGCCACCCCGCGGGGTAACCTTCGCGGCCACCTTGGCGAGCCCGGCTTTGGCGGGCACTTTGCCGGCTCCCACACCCGCGGTGGCCTTGTCGGCGGCCAGCGCGGTGGCCTTGTCGGCGTCTGCCATGGTGGAACTCACGTCGAAGAGCACCTGCGCCAGTGGCACGTCCAGCGCCTGGCAGATGGCGGCCAGCAGTTCACTGGACGCCTCCTTGCGGCCGCGCTCGACCTCCGACAGGTACCCCAGACTCACGCGCGCGGAGGTGGAGACCTCACGCAGCGTCCGGCTCTGGGCAACCCGAGCGCGCCGCAGGCTTTCCCCGATGGCTTCTCGCAGCAGCGTCATCTCGTTCTCCTCACACTCGTCTCGCCGGACCCAGCGTTTGACTGGACAACGTCCGGCGTCGGCCGCGCGTTCCCGGCCTCGTCACTCGTCCCTGACGATGCGGACGAGCTCGGTGACCGCGGCGCGAACCGCGCCCACCCTGATCGTCCACCGGTCCCCCGACAACTTCAACCGAAGTACCTCGGTGGACTCCGGACCCGCTATACCAAGGAATACCGTGCCGACCGGTCGCCCGTCCTGTGGTTCGGGTCCGGCGACTCCGGTGAGCCCGATTCCCCAGTCCGCTTCGCAGCGGTGACGGGCCCCGACGGCGAGCTGTTCGGCGGTGGTCGCGGCTACCGGTCCGTCGGCGGCCAGGGTGTCGGCACTCACACCGGCGAGCGACTGCTTGAGGTCGGTGGCGTAGACGATCAGTCCACCCCGCAACACCGTGCTGGCGCCCGGAATTCCCGCGATGGTGGCGCTGAGCAGTCCCGCGGTCAGCGATTCCGCGGTGGCCACCGTCTGGCCGGCGGCGGCGAGCGCGGCCACCAACTCGGCGGCGGGCGCCGAGGTGACGAGCGGGTCGGGCGGAATGGGCGGAGTGGTGGCTACGCGGGACAGCGCGGTCTCGACGTCGGGCCGCACGTCACGCCGCACGGCTGCCGCCCGGCGACCCGAACCAGAGGCGGGCCGCTTGCACGACGTAGTCGAGACCGGTGACCATCGTCAGCACGACGGCCGCATACATCAAGTCCATTCCGGCCGAAGCGAATCCGCCGGAGAGCGGCAGCAACAGCACGGCAATCGCGACGGACTGCACCAGCGTCTTGAGCTTGCCGCCCCGGCCCGCGGGAATCACCCCGCGCCGGACCACAGCCAGCCGCAGCAGGGTCACGCCCAGCTCACGGGCCACGATGACGATCGTGATCCACCAGGGCAGATCGTGCAGCATCGACAATCCGACGAGCGCGGCCCCGATGAGCGCCTTGTCGGCGATCGGGTCGGCCAGCTTGCCGAAGTCGGTGACCAGGCCGTATTTGCGAGCGAGTTGCCCGTCGATGCGGTCGGTGATGGCGGCGACGCCGAACAACCCGGCCGCGATCCAGCGCCACTCGGTGTCATGCCCGCCGTGGGCGAACAGCGCCAGCAGGAACAGCGGCACGATCAGGATGCGCAGCACCGTCAGCACATTGGCGATGTTCAGCAGTGGCACGGCCGGCGGTTCCGCCGCCGCCTCCGGACGGGGCACGGGGGCGAAGCCCGGACGCGCCGCGGGACCGGCATCGGTCCAGCGACCCTCCAACTCGTCACGTTGCACAGTCACCAGCGCCCCCACCGGCCGAGACACCGGCCATGGTTTCCGGACCATGCCGGTATGTGGGAGGGCTGGATGTGCGACACACCGATAAGCCTATCGGTACGCGGGCCGACTACTGTGCACCCCATGACAACACGGGCACCTGACAGTGGTTCGATCGGCGGGCACGCGGCGATGGCGCCGGTCGTCCGCCGAGCGCGAACCTCTGACGTGCCCGAGATCAAGAGCCTCATCGACATCTACGCCGGCCGGATCCTGCTCGAGAAGAACCTGGTGACGCTGTACGAGGCGGTCCAGGAATTCTGGGTGGCCGAGCGCGACGGCCAGATCCTCGGCTGCGGCGCGCTGCACGTGCTGTGGGCCGACCTCGGCGAGGTGCGCACGGTCGCGGTGCATCCGGACATCAAGGGCACGGGCGCGGGGCGGCTGATCGTGGAGCAGCTCATCGCGGTCGCACGCGAACTGGAGCTGAAGCGAGTGTTCGTGCTGACCTTCGAGGTGGATTTCTTCGCCCGGCACGGGTTCGCGGAGATCGAGGGCACGCCGGTGACCGCCGAGGTGTACGCCGAGATGTGCCGGTCCTACGACACCGGTGTCGCCGAATTCCTGGATCTGTCCTACGTCAAGCCGAACACGCTCGGGAATACCCGAATGCTGTTGACGCTCTGACCTTCTCCGTATCCGTACCGACTTCGATCAGGAGCGAGAACCCATGGCCGTCTTCGCCGTCCACTACGTCTACTCCGAGGCCACCGTCCCCGGCCGCGACATCCACCGGCCCGACCACCGGGCCTGGCTGAACAGCCTGGTCGATGCGGGCACCGTGCTCACCAGCGGTCCGTACCCGGACGGGTCGGGCGCGCTGATCCTGGTCCAGGCAGACGACCTGGAGGCGGTGACCACGCTGTTCGAGAACGACCCGTTCAACCGCGAGGGTCTGCTGACCGACAAGCGCATCGTCGAATGGCAGCCGACCATGGGCGCGTTCGTGTCCTGATCAGGCTTCGACCGTCTCGCGCCTGCCGGAGTCGGCGCTGCGGCGGATCGCGTCCAGGACGCGATGCACGTGCAGGCCGGTCCCGAAGGACGGGACCAGCTGGAGGTTGCAGCGGAGGTCGCCCGCCAGACGGTCGTAAAGCCTTGCCACATTGCGGGATTCGATCGGCAGCGTCGCGCAGGGTCCGGCCTCCTCGGGGGTCAGGTCCTGCCACGCGCCACCCGGGCCGTTGGATCCCAGCAGGCGCAGATCGCTCATCTGGATGCCGCCCGCCCCCGAGGGGCCGTCGCTGACAATCACCAGATCACCGTCGGTGCCGGAGATTTCGATGCGGGTGCGGCCGTCGGTGACCTTGCCGTCGTGGACGTGGGCCGATACCGGTAAGCCGGTGTCGGTGCGGCCGGTCAGCAGCAGGTGGTCCGGGCTGGTGACCGATACCCGCTCGCCGGTCTCGTCGATGACGGCGAGCGGGTGGCAGATCGCGAGCTCGGCCGAGACCTCGGCGAGCGGGCCGACCAGAGATTCGACTGTCGCGAGGGTGTGGCCGCCCGCGACCTCCAGCATTCCCGCGCCGTTGTCGCGGTCCAGGGTGTAGGCCGCCCACTGCGGGATGCGGCCGCCGGCGCCCTTGCCGCGGGCCGCGTAGACCGTGACCGACACCACCTTGCCCACATAGCGGCTGTCGACCATCAAGGTTCGCGCACGCTGGACGGCGGGGGCGAGCCCGGCCTGCAGTCCGACGACGTGTAGTCCCGGAACGTCCGCGGCCGCGGCCACGATGCCCTCGGCTTCGGCGGTGGTCCGGGTGAGCGGCCATTCGGAGTAGACGTGCTTGCCCGCGGCCAGCGCGGCGCGGATCAGTTCGGCGTGCGCGGGGACCTTCACGGTAATGACGACCAGGTCGACATCGGGATGCTCGGCGAGCTCGCGCGCGTCGGTGAAGACGTGGTCCGCGCCGAACAGGTGGGCGGCGCGTTCGGCGCTCTCGCGGCGGCTGGTACCGACCGCGGTCAGCTCATAGTCCGGCAGGGCGCGCAGGGCCGGGACGTGGGCGCGGGTGGCCCAGCCCCGGTCCGGGTTCGCGCCGATGATTCCCACTCGGATGCGGTCCGACATCACTCACTCCTTCATCAAACGGACTCGATGCGTCCGTTTTGGACGCTAGCCAAACGGACTCGGAAAGTCCACTTTTGCTAGAGTGCGGCCATGACCGCCGTCGATCGCCTGCTGGCCCGGGATGCCGCGCCGACTCCCCGCGCCGATGCCCGCCGCAATCTCGAACGGCTGGTCACCGCGGCGCGGGCGGCGGTGGCGGAGGTCGGCGTGGCGGTCACCGCGCAGGAGATCGCGCAGCGGGCCGGGGTGGGTAAGGGGACCTTCTATCGGCGGGTGCCCTCGCTCGACGCACTGCTGACGGCGGTGCTGGAGGAGGTCCTCGACGAAGGCATCGCGGCCGCCGACCGCGCCCTTGCCCAGCCGGACCCGTGGCAGGGATTCACCGAATTCGCCGCCGCGTACGTGGGTTTGCGGGCGGAGAGCTGCGGGGTCAACGATGCACTGGGCGGCGCGGCCAGCGGCGAGGTGGACCGCTGCATCGGCGACCTGCGCGACCGGCTGCGCGAATTGGTCGGCAGGGCACAGCAGAACGGCTCGATGCGGGCCGATATCGCCTGGGAGGACGTGGCTTTCGCGCTGGCCGGGGTCGGCACCACCGATCACACCGTCGGCCTGCGGGCGGCCCCGGATCAATGGCGGCGCACGCTGCGCATCGTGCTGGACGGGCTGTCCGCACGCCGGTGACCACCGGTCCGGTGGTGGCACAACACGACCGGCGGACTACCGTCGATCTCGTGCGATCGGATGATGCCACGGCTCTGTCCAGGTTCCGCGCCGCCCGGGTGGCTCGGCTGGCCACCGCCGATGCCACCGGGCAACCGCACCTGGTCCCCATCACCTTCGCCGTCTCCCCCGTCGATTCGCCGCTTCTCGTGGTCACAGCCATCGACCACAAACCCAAGTCGACGACGAATCTGCGACGGCTCCGCAATATCGCGTCGAATCCCCGGGTGTGTCTGCTCGCCGATCACTACGAGGAGGACTGGACTCGGCTGTGGTGGACCCGGCTGGACGGCAACGCTGAAATACTCACCGCCCCTGCCGATCTCACCACTCCCCTGACCTGGCTGGCCGCCAAGTATCCCCAGTACCGGTCCGTTCCGCCCACCGGGCCGGTGATCCGGGTCGACGTCGAGTCGGTGCGAGGCTGGTCCTACTCGGTGTGAGCGCCGTGCTCAGAACATCCCATTCGGCGTGCGTTCCGGATCGGGGACGGGTTGCACCACGTCCCAGTGCTCGGTGATGCGGCCGTCGTCGAGACGCCAGATGTCGGCGACCGCGTCGCCGCCGGTTCGGTCGCCCGTGTCCATGCGGTAGTGCACGACCACGTATCGGTGATCGGCGATCACCCGGGCGATCTCCAGGTGCGCCCGTGCGACCGGTGCATTCGTGATGTGGGCGATGAACGCCTCGCGGCCGGAGGGATTATCGGGACTGTGCTCGATGAAGTCCTCGGCCAGCACGTCGGCCAGGACGGCGTGATCGCCGGCCGCGAATCTGGCCATGGCCTCGGTGACGAGCCGCCGGTTGGCGGCGGCGGTATCGGTGATGTGCGTATCGGTCATGCTTCGACCACACCGTGCCGAAGCAGCGAAGTCGATTACATCGCAGGTAATGGCACCCGCTCCGGAGACGCGGTTATCGTGACGGCATGAACGCGGGCGAACCGAACACCGTCGGGTACCTGCTCCGCCAGTGGCGGCACCGGCGCGGGCTGAGCCAGCTGGAATTCGCCTGTCTGGCAGATGTTTCCGCCAGACATATCAGCTTCGTCGAAACAGGTCGCACGATTCCCAGCCAAGCCATGCTGCTGAGGTTGGCCGACCACCTCGAAGTCCCGCTGGCCCAGCGTAATCGCCTGCTCGTCGCGGCCGGGTACGCCCCGATCTTCCAGCACCGCGATTGGCACACCGCGCCGGAGCTGGCCGTCGCACGCGCGGCGGTGGAGCAGATTCTGGCCGGGCACGAACCGTTCCCGGCGCTGGTACTGGACAGCCGGTGGAATCTGTTGTCCGCCAACGCCGGCGCCGCCGTGTTCTTCGACGGCGTCGATCCGGACCTACTGAGCCCTCCGGCCAATATGATGCGGCTCGGTCTGCATCCGCGGGGATTCGCCTCGCGGGTGGG
Source organism: Nocardia sp. NPDC059228 (assembly GCF_042754245.1). Taxonomy (NCBI): domain Bacteria; kingdom Bacillati; phylum Actinomycetota; class Actinomycetes; order Mycobacteriales; family Nocardiaceae; genus Nocardia; species Nocardia sp. NPDC059228. The sequence continues at coordinate 62,646 of NZ_JBHZAL010000012.1, forward strand.
CAATGTGGCGCAGGTGCGCGGCCGGCTGCTCACGCGATTGGCGCGACAGGTCGCCCACACCGGCGACCCGGTGCTCGCGGCATTGCACGACGAGGTCCGGGGCTACGGCGGGGACGACGACCCGGCTTTCTCCGCCGAGGGCATCGACGACATCGCCCTCCCGATCCGGCTGCGTCACCGCGACCATGACCTGACGTTCATCAATACCGTCACCACCTTCGGCACCGCGACCGACCTCACCCTGGCCGACGTGGTGGTCGAGTCCTATTACCCGGCCGACGCGATCACCCGCGACGCCCTCCGAAACCTGGCCGCAGGACGCCTATCCGCGTAGGTGGGTACGGTCACGCACACGAACCAGACCGAAATGTCGGCGCGCGGCATCATGAACAGGCCGATTCCAGTCGGGTCGACCTTCCAGCCGCCGTCCATGTGCACCGCCGCGCCATGACGGTTGAGCAGCAACGGAATTCGCGGATCGACCGCGCCATGACCGCGGAGCTGCGCTTCCCCTCGGGGCACACCGGCCGGATCCGCTGCTCCATGTGGTCGTCGGATCTGGTCCGGATCAGCGCCACGGTGATCGGCGATCGCGGCCGGATGCGGCTGCTCAATCCGGTAGCACCGCAGCTGGGGCACGCGCTGTGGCTGAGCACCGAGAATGGCCGCAGCCTGCGGCAATTCGGGCGGCGCGCGTCGTACGACTATCAGCTCGACGCCTTCGCCGGGGCAGTGCTGCGGGGCGAGCCGATCCTCACCACACCCGCCGAGGCCGTCGCGAACATGCGCGTCATCGATGCCGCCTACCAGGCGGCCGGTCTGCCGCTGCGCCGGCCGAGCTGACATCACGACCGCCTCTCCGGGACCGGGCGGGACCCCGGCTGCCGAGCGCGGAGCGCGAGGGCCCACCATGTCCGGTGTGAACACCCAGACTTGCGACGTCATTGTCATCGGGGCCGGACCGACCGGCGAGAATGTCGCCGACCGCACCGCCGCGGCCGGGCTCGACACGATCATCGTCGAGTCGGAGCTGGTCGGCGGCGAATGCTCCTACTGGGCTTGCCAGCCCAGTAAGGCGCTGCTGCGCCCGGCGCTGCTGTACGGCGAGGCAGTGCGCTTCCCGGGGGTCGGCGCCGCGGTCACCGGGCCGCTCGACACCCGCGCGGTGCTGGAACACCGCGACCGCATGGCCTCCGACTGGAACGACCACGGCCAGGTCGAATGGGTCGACAAGGCCGGTATCTCACTCCTGCGCGGCCACGGCCGGCTCGACGGGGTGCGGCAGGTGACGGTGCAGACCCCCGAGGGCGACACGGTGCGATTGCGGGCCCGGCACGCCGTCGCGATCTGCACCGGCAGCCGCGCGGCACTGCCGCCGCTGCCGGGACTGGATGCGCTGCGGCCGTGGACGAGCCGGGAGGCCACCAGCGCGTCCGAGGTTCCGGGGCGGCTGGCCATCGTGGGCGCCGGGGTGGTGGCGACCGAAATGGCCACGGCCTGGCGGGCACTCGGCTCGCAGGTCACGCTGATCGCGCGGGGTGCCCGCCTGCTGGACCGGATGGAACCCTTCGCCGCCGACCTGGTCGCCGACCGGCTCCGGGCGGCGGGCGTGGACCTGCGGTTCGGGCGGACCATCGCGACGGCCGAGCGGGCGGGTGGGCCCGAGGACAGCATCCATCTCACTCTCGACGACGGCGCGCGGATCGTCGCGGATGAACTGCTGTTCGCGACCGGTCGCGCGCCGCGCACCGCGGACATCGGCCTCGACACCGTCGGACTGGACGCGGGCACGTGGCTGGCCACCGACGACACCTACACGGTGACCGCCGTCGACGGCGAATGGCTGTACGCCGCAGGCGATGTCAATCATCGGGCGCTGCTCACCCATCAGGGCAAGTATCAGGCGCGCATCGCGGGCGCGGTGATCGCCGACCGGGCCCGTGGCCACACGCTCGAGACGGGTCCGTTCGGACGGCATTCGGGCACCGCCGATCTGGTGGCCGTTCCGCAGGTGGTGTTCACCGAGCCGGAGGTAGCGGCGGTCGGGCTCACCGCCGCGGAGGCCGCGCGCCAGGGCCGAGCCGTCGATATCGTCGACTACGACCTCGGCCGCGTTGCCGGTGCGGTGCAATACGATCCGGACTATCGCGGCCGGGCGCGGGTTCTCGTCGATCCCGAGCGCGGTGTGCTCGTCGGGGCGACGTTCGCCGGGGGCGGGGTGGCCGAGCTCCTGCATTCGGCGACCATCGCCATTACCGGCGAGGTCCCCCTCGACCGGCTCTGGCACGCGGTCCCCGCGTACCCCACGATCAGTGAGATCTGGCTGCGGCTGCTGGAAACCTATCGCGATCAACAACATTCGCAGGTGCAGGCCGCCGGGGACTCGGCGTCCTGAGCGAGGGTCGCGGAATCCAGAGTTGCACAGCCGGTTCCAGCGCCGGGCCGCGGTGAGACCCGGCGCCGGAGGCGGTTACAGGGAGCCGCGTTGCCGCAGGCTCCCCGCACGGTCGAGCTCGACGACGGTGTCGACGCCGATCCGGTGCAGGAACGGATAGTCGTGGCTGACCACCAGGATCGCGCCGCGATAGTCGGCCAGCGCCTCGACCAGTTGATCGACGCTGGCGATATCGAGGTTGTTGGTCGGCTCGTCGAGGATCAGCAGCTGGGCCGGTGGATCGGCCAGGAGCAGGCGCGCCAGCGACACCCGGAAGCGTTCACCGCCCGACAGTGTCGAGACCGGGCGTTCGACACTGTTGCCGCGAAGCAGCAAGCGGGCCAGCTGATTACGGATCGTGGCCGGTGCGGTGGTGGTGGCCACCGCATGCACGTTGTCGAGCGCACCGGCCTGCTCGTCGAGATTGTCCAGGCGTTGCGGCAGGTAGCCCACCCGGTCGGTGAGCAGGGTGCCGCGTTCCGGGTGGCGGCCACTGAGCAGGTGCTCGATCAGCGTCGACTTGCCCGCGCCATTGGGTCCGATCAGGGCCACCCGTTCCGGACCCTGGATGACGATGGTGCGGTCGCCGTCACCGAGTTCCGCGATGCGCCGGCTGCGTGGCACGTCGGGGTCCGGCAGGTCGAGATGAATGTGCTCGTCGCGGCGGACCCGCGCGGCCGCGGCGTCCAGGACATCCTGGGCGGCACGGACTTTCGCGTCGAGCGTGGTGCGCATGGCCCCGGCCGAGCCCTGCGCCCGGCTGGCCCGGTTGCCCGCGAGGATGCGTGGAATGCCACCGTCCCGCTGCGTCGCGCGCGCGGTGCGCTCGCGCCGGGCCAGTTTGGTCTCGGCCTCGATACGCTGCCGCTTCTCGACCTTCAATGCCTGCTCGGCGGTTCGCGCCGCCTGCTGGGCCGCGGCCTGTTCCTGCTCGACGTGCTCCTGCCACGCGCTGTAGGGACCGCCGTACACCTCGAGGGTCGCGCCGTGCAGTTCCGCGGTGGCGTCCATGCGCTCCAGCAGTTCCAGATCGTGACTCACCACGACGAGCGTGCCCGGCCACGAATCCACGAATTCCGCCAGCTTGGCTCGGGTTTCGCGATCGAGGTTGTTGGTGGGCTCGTCGAGCAGCGTGATCGGGGTGCGCCTGATCCGCAGCCCGGTGACGGCGATGAGAACGGCCTCACCGCCGGAGATCTCGCCGACCCTGCGGTCGAGATCGGCTGCGCTGAAGCCGATTTCGTGCAGCATTTCGTCGGCACGGGCTTCGATGTCCCAGTCGTCGCCGATCGTCTCGAAGTGCTTCTCCTCGGTGTCGCCGGCTTCGATCGCCCGCAGGGCGGCGAGTGTGCCTGCGATACCGAGCAATTGCGCGATGGTGTCGTTCTGGGCGAGCGTGAGGTGCTGCGGGAGATACCCCACGTCGCCGCTGGTTTCCACCCGCCCCGAGGTCGGGGTCAGGATGCCGGCGATCAGGCGCAGCAGCGTGGACTTCCCCGCACCGTTACGCCCCACCAAACCGGTACGCCCGCTGGTGAACACACCATCGACCCCCGCGAGAGCGACGGTCCCGTCGGGCCATTCGAATGACAGATTCTGCAGCGTGATCGCCGCTTGCATGGATGAAGACATGTGTCGACAGACTCTTCCTGCTCATGGGTTTACCGACGCCGCCGACACACACCAGAAATCAACGGCCCATTCCCGATTCGGAACGCCGTGCAGCAGGTGTGATCGCAACGCCGCCTTCGAGTAGGCGGCTAGAGTCTGTCGACCTCGATGAGCATCCGGCCACCCTACCAGGCCCCGCACAACCCGGGTCGGCGGCAATCAAGCCGTCGTGACCGCAGCACCCCGCTGACAGTCGTCGAGCTTCAGAATGAATCGGGGCAGGTGGGGATCGGTGGCGGGCAGGTTGTCCGGGTCGAGGTCCCACCATTGGCCGCCGTCGAACTCGGCCGGGTCGAGCGGATAGTCGCGGGTGCGGTCACCGCGAATCACGTACCAGAGCGACACATCGACATGGCCCGCCGCCTGCCCCACCGTCGTTGTCCGCGTGAGGAACAGCGGATGCTCCCCGACCAGGTCGAAGACCGGGTCGATGCCGAGTTCCTCCCCCGCCTCGCGCCGGGCGGTATCCCGTGGATGCTCGCCGGCCTCGACGTGGCCGCCCATCGGCAGGTGCAGACCCGCCATCCGATGCCGGCCGAGGAAGATCCCGCGCTCGCGGGGATCGACCAGCACCACATAGGCGACAAGATGCGGTGACGGCGTGGCGGGTTTGACGCGCCGGAAGATGGTTTTGGCGGTTAACGATCGGGTTCGGTGGGACGACATCAGGGCAGCGGATCCATTGTGGATCGTGGTCGGGGTGATTCGGGTTCAAGGTCAGGGGAGACCTATGCGCAGCACACATGTCAGCCGTCGGTCGATCGCGTTCGCGCTGGTGGGGCAGCGAGCGGGGGTGACCGTTCTCGGCGTCCTCGCTTGCGCGGCGGCGATTGCGGGCTGCACGACAACGTCGACGGATTCGCCCACCAGCCAGCCATCGGCGACAGCTACCGCCGCGGCGACGGCTACTGTCCCGGGCTCGCCACCTGGAACAACCGCCGTGCCGACAACGTCCTTGGTGGCCGAGCCCCCGGTCGTGCCGACTCGGGCACCGTCGAAGGTGCCGGAGTCGAGCACCGAACCGCGAGCCGGAAAGACGTTTCCCGGTGAGGGCCTCACCGCTCAGCAAGCCCGTGACCTGCAGCAGGGCGTGGACAGCGGGCACCAGCCGTGGCGCCTGGATCGCGTCCAGGTCGCAAAGGCCTTCGTGCAGCAGCGATTCGGATGGGCCACTGTTCAGGCCGCCGCGGACGGTCCGACCAGCGTCGTGGTCACCAATCAGGACGGCAGCAAACTCACGTTGCAGGTCGGTCAGCCGGTGACACAGGGCAGCGGCGGCATCTGGGTCGTCGACAGCGGCGCCTGGGACTGACTCCGGCGGGAAGGCACTCGGCACCGGCGCGTTCACAAATCGTCGGGCGCACACGGATTCGCTGATTCCTGTTCGTACACAACATATTTCGGGCCGTGCACGGTGGGGCACGGCCGACAGCAACCTGTTTCGGGAGCGCGTAATCGGGAACCCGATGGACAGGGCAGTGTACGAACCGGAAGGAGCGCGCTCCTATGCCACCACGCAATCTCCACCCCGAAATGGTCCGTGAGCCACCCGCGGGCCCCACGGTGCCGACTCTCCTGGACGGTGTGTCGTGGCCCGGCTTCGCCCTGCTGCTGGCCGGTGTCATCGCGCTGGCCATGACGCCCGGTAGCGGCTGGACCGATCTATGGGCCGCCGCGGCCGCGATCGCACTGATCGCGGGGATCGGCTGGATCACCGTCGAACATCGGCGGTACCTGGCTCGGCACGAGCGGCCGACGGCTGGAATGGGCACGAGGGGCCGGACGCCCAATGTGACCGATCGAGCCCCGGACCGGTCTGCGTCGGCTCGGGGCTCGCTCGGGGGTAATCGCCCATGATGATCGCTCAGCATGTTTGACGGCTCTGGACAGTACCGGGCCGGAGCGCCGCCGATCCGGAGCTGTGGCCTGAGACACGCACACTGTCCAGTGGCTGTTGCCGCTGCCGCCCGGCGCAAGGCGGTCACGGGTGGTCGAGCAAGATAGGTGGCGATTTCCCCGAGGTACAAGGAGAAGTAAGTGCAACGCATCGGCGTGATCGGCGGCGGCACCATGGGTGCCGGCATCGCCGAGGTGGCCGCCCGCGCAGGCGGGTCGGTCCTGGTTCTCGAGCGCGACACCGCGGCGGCCGACGCCGCCGTCTCACGCATCGAGAAGTCCCTGGCCCGCGCGGTCAAGTCCGGCCGCCTCGAGCAGGCCGCGGCCGACGAGGCCCGCGCCCGCATCACCCTCACCACCTCGATCGACGACTTCGCCGACCGCGAGCTGGTCATCGAGGCGGCGCCCGAGATCGAGACGCTGAAGACCGAGTTCTTCGCCAAGCTGGACGCCATCGTCTCCCCCGAGACCATCCTGGCCACCAACACCTCGTCCATCCCGGTCATCCGGCTGGCCAATGCCACCGCCAACCCGGGCCGCGTCGTCGGTGTGCACTTCTTCAACCCGGTCCCGGTGCTGCCGCTGGTCGAGATCGTGGTGACCCTCAAGACCGACCGCGAGGTCGTCGACAAGGTCACCGCCTACGCCCGCGACATCCTCGGCAAGCGCACCATCGAGTCCAAGGATCAGGCCGGCTTCATCGTCAACGCCCTGCTGATCCCGTACCTCTGCAGCGCGATCCGCATGTTCGAGACCGGGTTCGCCAGCGCCGAGGACATCGACGAGGGCATGGTCAGCGGCTGCGCCCACCCGATGGGCCCGCTCCGCCTCACCGACACCGTGGGCCTCGACGTCACCCTCGCGGTCGCCGAATCCCTCTACGCCGAATTCGGCGAACCGCAGTACGCGCCCCCGGTGCTGCTGCGCCGCATGGTCGACGCGGGCTACCTCGGCCGCAAGACCGGCCGCGGCTTCTACACCTACTGACGCCGGAGGGCCGCCGCCGGGCAACCGGCGGCGGCGAGCACCTAGCGTGGTCGGCATGACCGGCAACGAACTCGGCGACTTTCTGCGCGCCCGCCGCGCGGCACTGCGTCCCGAGGACATCGGGCTGATCTCGCACGGCCGCCGCCGAGTGGCGGGGCTGCGCCGCGAGGAGGTCGCCGAGCTCGCCGGAATGAACAGCGACTACTACACCCGCCTGGAACAGGGGCGGGAGCGCCACCCGTCGGCGCAGATGCTGGAGGCGCTGAGCGGTGCGCTGCGACTGAACGAGGCTGTGCGCGAACACCTCTACCGCCTCGCGGGGGTGGCCCCGCCGGTGCGACAACCGAGCCCGGACGAGACGGTCAGCCCCACGCTGCGCCGCATCGTCGACGGCTATCCGGCCGCACCGGCCCTGGTGCTGAACCCGGCCATGGACATCCTCGCCGCCAATGTCATCGCCGGCGCGTTCTTCTCCGGATTCCCCCGCGTCGACAATCTGGCCCGCATGACCTTCCTCGAACCGGCCGCTCGCCGGTTCTGCGTCGACTGGACGTGGACCTGCCAGGCCATGGTCGCGGGCTTCCGGCAGGCGGGGGCGTTGTATCCGGACGATCCACGCCTGCGTCACGTGGTCGCCGAACTCACCACGGCCAGTACCGAATTCGCCGAACTGTGGCATTCCTACACGCTGTGCACCGCGACGACCGAGCCCCGGGAGTTCTGCCATCCCGAGGCCGGTCAGCTGTTCCTGACCTACGAGTCCTTCGATGTGCGCGGCGCCGCGGGCCAACGGCTGATGGTCTATCAGGCCGAGCCCGGCAGCCCGACCGCCGCCCGCCTGGCGCGCCTGGCTGCTGCGCGAGCCTGGGTATAACGCACCCAGGCAACCGATCGGTTCTGGTACCTACCATCACCGACCGTGAAGCCATTCCCCCACACGCACACTCGGCCGCATCGGATCGCCGCGGCGGGCGCGACCTTGCTCGCGGTGGCGGCCGCCGGTCTGGCCGCGCCGGGAACCGCGCGGTCCCAACCGGTTTCATGCCCTGCTGTCACCGTATCGACCGTTGCCACCGCGGTGATCCCGTTCGTCGACTGGGCCGAGAACCTCGGATTCGACGCGCAAGGCAACCTGTGGGTCGCGCGGCTGTACCGGAATGAAGTGCAGCGCTACGACAGTGCGGGCCGGGTCACCGCGACCGTCCCGGTCAGCTCGCCCGGCGCGATCCGCCTCGGCCCCGATCAGCTGCTGTATGTCGTCTACGGCGACAACTCGGTGAACCTGCTGCCCGGTCGTCACGACAGCGGTGTCGTCCGTTTCGACCCGACCGCCGCCGCACCGGTTCCCGAGACCTTCGTCGGCGGCCTGAGCATGGCCAATGGTGCGGCCTTCGACACCGAGGGCAGCCTGTACGTCGCCGATACCGGGTCCGGGGTGGTCCGGGTCCGCCGCGATGGCACCGTCGACACCGAGTGGTCGGCACAGGCGAAGATATTCGGCGTCAACGGCATTGCCGTCCATGATGATTCGATCTACACGACGGTTTACCTCACCCCGCAGGGCAGGCTCGTCCAGATCCCGATCGCCGACCCGACCCGCCAGAGCACCACTACGGATACCCCACTCGCCGACGACCTGGCGGTCGGCCCCGGCGGAGTCCTCTACACCGCCACGACCTCCGGCACCCTGCTCCGCGTCGACCCCGGCACCCACACCAGCTGCTCGCTCTTGACCAGGGACCCGTTGGCCGCGGTGGCGACGGTCCCCGGCTCGGACCGGGATCTCATGGTTGCCACCGGCCGCGGTGACGTGCTGCGCGTACGCCTCGACGACCGAGTCGGGTGACTCCTGCCCGCGGGAGCTGGCTCCGCAGGCGGTCTGTGCGGGCGCGTCGTGGAAGGTTCAGGGCCGCCGAGCGGGTCCGTCCGGCGGTGGAAGATCGGGGTCGCTGCCGCTGTCCGGTGCGGATCCCTCACCCGCGGCGGGTCCGATTCTGCGCGGTCGAGCCACAGGCCGGATACCGGTGGCCGGGGCATCGTCACCGGCTCGCTTGCGCCGCATGGCGCCGAGGTCGATGACACTCCCCTCCTGCTCGGCACTGCCCGAATCGCTGACCGGAGCGGGGTACGGCCCCGGGCCCGGGTCGACCGGCCACCACCCGGTCTCGCGCTGCAGCTCGGATCGCAGCACCGGCCTGGTCGGCGCCGGATCGTAGACCGTGCCGCCTTCCGGACGCCACGGCTGGTGCGGACGCTCGACGGCTTCTTCGTTCTTGCGCCGCGGGCGACGCGGCAGCCTGGTGATCTTCGACGAGGCATCCCCCGCGTCGGTGTTGCCGCGCTCGGCAGCCTTCAATGCCTCGAGCTGCCTGCGTAGCCGCTCGACCGCATCGAACCTGTTCCCGCCGGGTCCCGGCAGGGATCCACGTCCTGGTACTTCCCGATCCGACATCGACCTAGCCGCCGACGGGCGCCGCGGCACCCGCTCCCGCCACGACCGCCCGGACGCCGAGCCGATCTCCGAACTTCTTCTTCATTGCGTCGCCCACGCCCCCATTCTCCCTCAGTCCCGCCGCGGCCGGTTCGCCCGCTCGGTTCCGGGCAATCAAGAGCACACTTCCCGATACACAATCCGCGGCCCGAGGTCAAGATCCGAGGGGCCGACTCCGTCGGATATGGGCGCGATCAGGCGAAGGTCGTGTACATCTCCCAGATCAGCAGTTCGCTCGGCTCGACAGCGGTGACCCGATGGCCGCCGGTGGCGGTCAATCGCACGGCGTCACCCTGGGCCAGCACGCCGGAGCCCTCGAATTCGACACTCCCCCGCGCCACGAAGACGTGGCCGTAGGGCGCGTCCGGAATCTGCACCGTATGGCCCGGCTCCAGGCGCGCCGCGTGCAAGGCCGCATACCGGTTTCCGATGACGATCGCTGTACGGTCGCGGTCGCGCGGGATGCCCGATGCGACGGTGATCAGCGAGTTCCCCGCCAACTCCGCGGTGATGTCCCGCTCCTGGTATCCGGGAGCGGCTCCGGGCTCGTGCGGCGGCACCCACATCTGGACGACGTGCAGGCGCTGCCGCTCCAGCAGGCCGGCGCCGTTGCGCTCCGAATGCAGAATCCCGGTGCCCGCGCTCATCCGCTGCGCCATACCGGGATGAATCAGACCCGAATGCCCCGCCGAATCCTGGTGGACCACCGTCCCTTCCAGCACCCAGGTCACGATCTCCATGTCACGATGCTGATGGGTGTCGAACCCCTCACCGGGATCGACGATGTCCTCGTTGTGGATCATCAGCAGCCCGTGGGCATTCGCCGCCAGATCGAAATTGCCGGTGGCCGGAAACGACTGCCGGGAATCGAGCCACTCGTTCCGCCAGCGCCCGCGATCCGCGCCCGGCACAACCCGAACACCCGCTTCACTCACCGCCACCGCTCACCTCCGCAACCGATCCCTCCCGCCTCTGTAACCCAACGGGCGAGCCGACATTCCCGACCGTGACGCCGAGGCGGGCCTGCCGCGCCGGTTGCGATCCCGCCGACCGCCGTCCGGAGCCGACCGATCTCCAGCGGCAGCCGGTCCGGAGGGACAGCCTCGCGACGACCGGTTCACCGTGGCAGCGGCAGCAATTCGACCAGGGTGCCGTGGCCGGTTCCCGGCGGGAGGAGTGCCAGGGCGTGGGCGTTCAGGAGGTTGGCCAGGTGTGGGGTGCCGACGGCGCCGATGGCCCGCCACACTCCGCCTTCGACCCGCCGGACGGGGACGATGCGGGTGCGGTCATGGTCCGGGGTCGCCGCATCGGCGATACGGCCCCAGGACACCCGCCTCGGCCAACTCCCCCGCACCGGAAGCTAACCACCGAACCTCCACCCCAACCCCGAAAATCGTTTTACCGCTTCGGATCCCGTTGCTACCGTGGTTCCAGCACCTCCACCCGACGACACCGGAAAGGCGGCCCCCATGACCGAGCTGATTCAGCCCGCAACCACGTTCCTCGCCCGCCTGCTCCGCATCCGACTCGGCATCCGGAGCGTCTCCTAGCGGCCTCGGCATCACCGCCCCGCCAGGGCCGCTTCCGGGCAAAACGCCACGGAGAGCGGCCCTTTCCACATCCCCTCACCCCCATTCCCTCGTAGCCCAAGGGTAGAGGCAACGGTCTCAGGTGCCGTCGAGTGCGAGTTCGAATCTCACCGAGGGAACCAACCCACCCAACGCCGCGCACTTCAGCGCCGAGTAGATGTCAACGCCGACATCCGCGCGGGGTCAAGTGCCCGTAGCTCAGCGGAAAGAGCACCTGTCTACGAAGCAGGGGGCCGGAGGTTCGAATCCTCCCGGGCACACTCACTTTCGATGAAGCGTGGTGTAATCGGCAGCACGGCAGACTCTGATTCTGCCAGTCCAGGTTCGAGTCCTGGCGCTTCAGCAGCGGTCGAACGCTCCGGAAAGAAGACCGATGGAATCAAGGCGTTCAACTATAGCAATTGCTATAGTTCACTGGTGGAGTGGGACATCTACCAGACCGACGAGGTCGCTGCGTGGATGGTTGAGCTGCGACATAGCGATCCCGAGGCAGCAGACCACGTCGAGGCAGCGGTGGACGTACTGTCCGAGAGGGGGCCGACCCTGGGGAGGCCGCTTGTCGACACACTGAACGGGTCGAAGCTAGCCAACCTCAAAGAGCTACGACCACGGCAGACAATGATCCGGATCCTGTTCGTCTTCGATCCGTGGCGCTCGGCAATCCTCTTGATCGGCGGCGACAAGACGGGCCAGTGGAATGCTTGGTATCAGCACGCGATTCCACGATCCGAAGAACTTTACGAGATTTATTTGAAGGAAAGAGCCGAGGAGGAGAGCGGAGCATGAGCAGCTTCAGCAAGTGGGACAAGGACGCCTACCGCAAGCGCGTCGGCGAAGACGAGGCAGCCCGGCGCCGCGGCGCCATCATGGCCGAGCAGTGGGGGCATCAGCTAGCCGAGGAGCGCAAGCGGCTCGAGTTCACACAGGCAGGACTCGCGGAAATTATGGGTGTCAGCCCCGGACGAGTCTCGCAGATCGAACGCGGCGAGGTCGCCACCGTGGAAGCCATCGCCGCATACGTTTCCGCACTTGGCGGCACCCTCGAGCTGATCGCCGACATCGGCGGCCACCTCGTGCGGATGCCCGCGAATCCGGCCGCCTGAGCCGGTGGTCGTGGACCGCGGCAACACCACGTCGAGTCGTACCGGCTCGGACTTTCGAGTGACGATCTTCTGCCGCCGCAGCCTCAGCGCCACTCGGCGCTCGAATTCACGGTCGGACACATCGGCCTGGTAGTTACGGGTCATGGTGCGCGCACAGTCCGGCTTCTGCAACAACCCCGGCACCCGCCTCCTGATACGAGACCAACTGCCGCGCAGCAGCTTCCAGCCCAACACAGTGGCCGAAGCCCCCGGCAGCAGATCTCCATATTTCCTGGTCCCACGTCTTGACCGCAGCCTGCTCGGTAAGCCTCTTCTGTCTACGAAGCGGGAGATCGAAGGTTCGAATGCTTCCGGGCACATCAACTTTCGATGAAGCGCGGTAAGCCGACTTCCACCGCTCACGGTCTTTGGGGGCCCGTCGAATCCCTTCGCATCATGTGAGGTTGTCCGGCGGAGTTGGATGGGTGGTAGGCGATCTCGGCTGCACCGATGAATTTCGGGTGGATTCGTCGTCGACTCCTCTGGATAGGCCGAGAGACAGGAGTCCAGCTATGACGAGACCGTTTCGATTCGGGGTCGTTGCCCCGCTCAGATCCGACCTGCCGACGTGGCGAGATCGTGTGCGCCGCATCGCCGACAGCGGCTACTCGACGCTGCTGGTGCCCGACTTCCCGCTGATGCAGCCGGCGCCCGCCCCCATGCTGGCCACCGCCGCGGCCCTGACCGACCTGCGCGTGGGCACCTGGGTGTACGCCTCTCCGCTCCGCCCGGCCTGGCTGACGGCATGGGATGCGCACTCGCTGTCGCTGTTGACCGAGGGGCGCTTCGAGATGGGCATCGGCACCGGCAGACCGGGAATCGAGGACGAGCTCCGCGACAAGGGAATGCCCTCCGTACCGCCGCCCTACGAGCGGCTGGCCCAGGTCCGTGAGACCGTCCAGCGGCTGCGAGATCTCGACGGCCCCGACCGTCACACGCCCGTGGCGATGGCCGTACTCGGTCCGAAGGCCCGGGCGTTGGCGGCCGAGGTCGCGGACACGGTCACCTTCGTGCTCGGGGATCAGCCCCGGGGCGAGGTCGAGCGGCTGGCACGCGACTTCCGCGCCACCAGCGACGCCGAACTCGCGCTCGCCGTACCGGTTATCGGCGGTACTGTCGCACCGCACATGGCGCCCCCCGACACCGACACTGCCGCGCTTCACGCGGCGGACGCGATGACCGTCCTTCCGGATGACCCGGCCGCCGCCGTCGAGGAAATCCAACGGCGACGGGAGGAGATCGGCTTCTCCTATTTCGTCTTCGGCGCCGACGTCGCCGACAGGTTCGCTCCGGTCGTCGCCGAGCTCGCCGGACGTTAGTTGCCCGAACAGCTATTTCAGCTTCGAGCGATCCACTGTTGCATGGCGGCTGCGACCATCGAGTCGCCGTGCGCGCTGGGGTGCCAGGGGAACCCGAGCGGTTCGGTGTGTGGGTCGAACGCTCCGTCCACCCAGGGATCCGCAGTGCAGGCGCCGTGCCCGGCGGTGACCGCTCGGGTGTCGAGGAAGTTCACGTTCAGAATGCCGGCGGCCTCGCGCTGGGCCGTGTCGATCCGGTCCAGGAACCCGGTGACCGCGCCGGCTCGGGGCTGGACCACATCGATGCCGAGAATGTTCGCGCAGGCGGAATCCTGGCCGGGAGTGTGTATTTCCGGGTATCCCACGAAAACGATCCGCGCGTTCGGAGCGTAGTAGCGGATGTACTCCACCGCTTGGCGGACTCGATCGGCATAGGCCTGACCGGTGACGGTGTCGAGGTCGGGGGCGCGGCCCTGCGCTGCGGCTTCCGGACCGCAACCATCGATCAGGTCGGTCAGGCACGTGAAGGCACGAGACAGGGCGACCGGGTTGTCGGTTCCCCAGGCATCGTTCATGCCGAGCTGAATCGTCACGGTCCGGGTGCGTGGCCCGAACGCGCTATCGGACACGGCCCGTTTCACCTGGTGCACCAGGGTCCAGCCCGAGGTGTCGATCGTGCCGCCCTGACACGAGGTGTCCTCGACGTCGTCCGGCGACAAGCCGATGCGCTGCGTCAGCTGCGTCGGCCATGATGTAGGCACGTGCTTGCAGCCGGGGTCCCCGCCCGCGTTCAGCAGGTCGAGGATTTCCCCGTTGGCGGAGAAGGAATCGCCGATCACCACAAGGGTTTTGCCGTCGGCGGTCTCCGCCGTGGTCGGCGGCGCCATCGCGGTGAGCACCGCTGCGGTGCCGCAGACCGTGGACGTTGCAAGCAACCGCAACCGAGCCGAACTCTTCAAGCTGTGTACCTCTTATCGATCCGTTGCGAAACATGCGAAGCGCGACCGCTTCAGATTCGAACGCCTACTGTAGCGGCGCGCCGGTAGCGCCGCCGATCGATCGCGAATTCGGCAGAGATCCGAAGTTCATCGCGCTCCGGATTTTGTTGTGAATGCTGAACGTGCCATCCCAAGGGACCAGACGGCACCGGCATGCAGGCCGCTCGGACGGCACGTTCGACGCGGATTCGGGGGTGGTGGGCCGGTTGGTCCCGCATCGCGCGTGCAGTGAACTGCTGCCTGGCACCTTCGCCCGCGACGACTGGGGATTCCTGCTGACCCGCAATCATCGCGACCCAGCGCGACCTACCGGCCCACCACCTCAGCCCAGCGCCGAAACGACTGCGGCGTCGCTGATTTCGAGCAGCCGGCGGCGCGCCTTCGGGTCGAGGGCTTGTGGGTGCGGATGGGCCTGCCTGGTGCGGTTGAAATAGCAGCCTGTCGTCTGTGACAGGTCCGGATCGCAGATCAGGCGGAGGGTCGCGGCCGCGCCTTCGGCGACGGTGCTGATCGGCGTGGTGCCGGATTCCAGCACCATGGTGGTCGCCATGAGGGTGGCCGGGTGCAGGGCGTTCACGGTGACACCGGTTCCGTCGAGTTCCTCGGCGTACTCGATGGTCGCCATGATCATCGCCAGCTTGGCGCGGCAGTAGGCGGTGTACACGTCGTAGTCGTTCTCGGGGGTCGGATCGTCGAGGTTGATCTCCTGCTGCCCGGCGGAGGCTACGTTCACCACCCGCGCCGGTGCCGAGGCCCGCAGTAGCGGAAGCAACCGCCGCGTGAGCCGATACGGGGCCAGATGGTTGACCGCCCACAGTAATTCGTTGCCGTCGGCGCTGAGTGCGCGTCTCCCGTCCGGCCGGCCTCCGGTGCCGGCATTGTTCACCAGTACATCCAATCGTGAAGTGCGGGCGATGATCTCGTCGGCCAGCCGGTCCACCTCCGCGAGTCGCGACACGTCGGCCAGGATGACCCGCGGAGCGTGTCCACTCGCGGCCGTTATCTCGGCCGCGACCGCGGCGGCCCGATCGGGGTCGCGGCCGTGCAGGATCAGCCGGGCGCCCGCCGCGCCGAGACGCACCGCGAGTTCGCGGCCGAGTCCGTCCGTCGCACCCGTGATCAGCACCGTGCGATCAGCCATGCGGTCGATACCTTTGTCGCTCATAACCTTTCCTTGCCGTACCGACCTCGCCAGGATGCTCGAGCGGAATCACGGCAGTGTCTCCGCCGTGGCGACGAGCGTCGCTCGGCCCAGGATGTGGCCTGCGATGGTGAATCCGAGCAGAGCAGGAGTGGAGTCGGAGGCGATGCCGATGTCGTCGACATCCAGAGCGTGCACGGTGACGAAATAGCGGTGCTCACCGTGCCCCGCCGGTGGCGCCGCACCGATGTATCGCGGCAGGCGCGCGTCGTTCGGCAATTGGAAGCAGCCGGTCGGCAACCCGCTGCCCGCGTCGTCTCCGGCGCCCTCGGGAAGGCTCGTGGTCGTGGCCGGGATGTTGGCGACAGCCCAGTGCCAGAAGCCGGAGCCGGTGGGAGCGTCGGGGTCGTACACGGTCACGGCGTAACTCTTGGTGCCCGCCGGGGCGCCACTCCAACTCAGTTGCGGGGAAACGTCTTTGCCGCCGGGGGCGCCGGAGGACCACTGTGCGGGTCGCCAGGCGGCGCCGTCGCTCACCGTGGTGCTGGTGACCGTGAACGAGGCTGCCTCGGGGAGCCGGGCGAAGGGGTTGTTTGCACTCATGTGTCGTGCCTTTCGAGTCATGTCGGACAGGCAAGATCGACGATATCAGAAATAATCGATTATTTTGAGGATCGTCTATCATCGGACCATGACCAGGGCAGCCCACACCCCGACCTCACCGGAGAAGCAGATGCTGTCCGAGCAGATCTACGCACACCTGCGGCACGCGATCATGCGCGGCGAGTACGCGCCCGGTGACGCGCTCAAGCCGCAGGATCTGGCCAAGCAACACGGTGTGAGCCTGGCCGTGGTGCGTGAGGCGCTGGTGCGGCTGGTCGGTGAGGGCCTGGCCGAACGCCTGACCAATCGCGGCTTCGCGGTCCCGGCCTTCTCCGATCGCCGCTGGCAGCAGATCGGCGAGGCCCGCCGGACCATCGAGCCGGTCCTGCTACGCATGTCGATCGAACGTGGTGACGTCGGCTGGGAGGGCGATGTCCGAGCCGCCCACCACCGCTTGGCGCGCACACCGGCATTCCCCCCGGAGGACGGCGAGTACTACAGCGATGCCTGGGCCGAGGCCCATCGGGTGTTCCATCGCACCCTCTTGGCGGGGTGCGGCAACCCGGTGTTGCTGGAGACCTTCGACCGGATGTGGGTCGCGAGCGAGCTGGCTCGCCGCTGGTCGGCACACCGCGCCCCCGACCGCGACGCCATCGACGAGCATCGCCGATTGGAGGAGGCGGCCCTGGCCCGTGACCCCGACACCGCCGCCGGCCTACTGACCCGGCACCTCACCCTGACGACGGCCGCACTGGCGGAACAAGAAGGCTGACACTGCGGCAGAATGTTCCAGTCCCAGAACGCTGTCCGAGTTCTACCGGCCGATATCCAGGCCGGACAAGCACCCGGCATTCGGCAGCGAACGGCGTACCGAGGACATGAGCATGCCGAGATCCGTTGTAGCGAAATGGATCCCGCGTGTCGCGCGGAACTGGCGGCCCCGCCGGTGCCATGCCCGAACTCTGCGAACCCTCGGCCAGACAACGACTGCGGGACAACGACCTCGATACGCCGTTGCGCATCGCGTGAATTCCGCTCGTGCCGGGGGCTGTCGCATCGAGCCCACCACGACGGTCGAAGCCAGTGTGGGTGAACGCTTTCGCGGTCCGGCTCAGCGTTTGCCGTCGCCGACGGGCTCGATGGGTCCGGGTTGATCGCCGAGGCGGGCGTGTAGCCGATCTCGGATCTGATCCGGGGTGTAGGCGCGGCGTTTGCGTTCGGACCGCACGATGACCACACCGGTCGCCGCGACACCCGCGGCCCCTGCCAAGCCGAGCACCTTCCACCAGCGCATGCGCCTAGGCTAGTCGCTGTGCAACGTGAAGCGCTCTCGAGTATCGGTTTGGATGGCGCGGTCGAGCTCACGCGGACCGGCGATCTGTGGCTGTTCCGCGGGCATACCGGTGCCGATCGCGCGATCCGGGGGCTGACCAACAGCCCGGTCAATCATGTCGGCATGGCGGTTGTCATCGATGACCTCCCGGCCCTGATCTGGCACGCCGAGCTCGGCCGGGCGCTGCCGGACGTCTGGTCGGGCAACCACCATCGCGGTGCGCAGCTGCACGACCTGCGGGCCGCGATCATGCGCTGGGCCAACGATTATGGGCAGCAAGCGTGGATTCGCCAGCTGAATCGGCCGGTTACCCGCGAGATGGAAGATGCCGCGCTGCGGATGGTCGCGCGGCTGGACGGCATGCCCTTTCCCTCTACCAGCGCGCTCGCGGGGCGGTGGCTACGGGGCCGGGTGCCGCTGCCGAAACGATCGGGAACGCTCGAAACCGACGCCGGTCTGGAGAACGCGTACTGCGCGGAGATCGTCGCCATGACGTATCAGGCCATGGGCTTGCTGCCGGAGAAGCGTCCGAACTGGTATGACCCGGGCAGGTTTTGGAGTGGCGACAATCTGCGTCTGGCCGACGGCTATCACCTCGGCGGGGAAATCACGGTGCGCGTTCCCGCACGCTGACGCCCCGGCATCGCATACCGCATCCCCAGACGGCGGACTCTGACCCCGCCAGTTCAAGGTTCGAATCCTGGCGAGAAGACGCTCCGACGAACCACCATCCCCTGGCCACACGATCCATTTCAGCGAACGAACCAACCAATGGACGTCTCAACCAAACGCGCGAATCCACTGGCATGGAACCTGATTCGCGCCCAACTCGCCGAACACCGAAGGCAAGTCCCCGATACCGCGGCGCCGATCCCACGGGGGTAGTGCGGCGATCGGCATCGGGGACGAGTGACGCGTCGGCTGTCACTCCACGACGGTCGCCTAGGGGTTGTAGATTTCCACGAAAGCGTTGGTGGCGACCGCGAAGACGCCGGGTCCGGTGCCGGTGCAGGCCGCCGTAATACGGTCACCCGACGGGGTGAAGGGGTAGCTGAGCACCTTGTAGGGGCCGACGGCGTACAGCGGGAACGGCCCGCTGGCGTAGAGGCCGACGCAGTCGAGGTGAAGGACGTAGTTGGATCCACCGTCGGGCTGGCAGACTGCCGACGCGTCGAACAGACCCTTCGTCACGGTGCAGTCCTGTGGCGCGGCCTGCGCGGTACCCGACCCGACGACGGCCGCGAAGCCCAAACCCGAAATGCCCGCGATCGCAACCCGTCCGGCGACACTCAACGACCTGTTCATGAAGACCCTTCCGATTGGCGTTGTGTTGTTCGTCGTCACCGAGCCCAATTTTGTTTCCATTCTGAAGTTTCGGTCCTCCCCGGCCCGCATCGCGGAACGCTACAGCCGTGCAATACGGTCGGGTCGTGACAGGTCATGGCGATTCGAGGGTCGGTGGAGTCGATCATGGGTAAGCCGAATCGGAAGCATCGGGCGGCCAAGCAGCGGGCGCGATACGGCGGAGCCGACTTTCCGGGCATGCCCGGTGGGACCGAGGGGCGGCCGCCGACCGCTGAGGAGATCGGCAATGCGATCCTGGCGGCCGCCATGGAATCGGCCCAGCGTGGGGGGCGGGGCGGATCGGTACAGCGTGATCCGGTTGTCGTGTTCGCCGGCCGGCTCGCCGCTGACGACCCGCTCGTTCACGAGGTGGAGCGGAGTGTGCGCCTGGCGCGGCAGCACCTCATGACGCGCGCCTTCCGGAATGGCTGGTTGCCGGCGGACATTCAGCAGGCGGCGCGACGGCGGGTCGACGACTTCGCGGTCAGCTTTCTGATCGACACCATGGCGGACTCCGTGCGGCCCTTCGCGCCTGCGACCGTCGACGACACCTGGGTTGCTCAGCTCGGTGAATTGGCGGCGGAGGCCTGGTGGTCGGATTCCTCGCCGCATTTCGGCCAGTGGGCGGCGAAGCACATGCTGACCACCGCCGAAGCGCTCACCACCGTGATCGAGGCCCTCGCACTGCTGCTCCTGCTGCCGAAACTGGAACTCATCAGGCCCCTGCCCGGCAGCGCACGTCCGACGGCCGCGGTCCCCCATCATGTCGACGAGAAGGTGCTCGGGCGCGTTCGCGGACTGCTCGCCAAAGCCGAGTCCACGTCCTTCCCCGAAGAGGCCGAGGCCCTGTCTGCCAAGGCACAGGAACTGATGACCAAGTACGCGCTCGATCGGGTGCTCGTCGACGCCGACACCGCCGTCCCGGATCTGCCGGGGGCACGGCGAATGTGGCTCGATACCCCGTACACCGACGCGAAGGCCCTGCTGATCGACGTCGTCGCCAAAGCCAATCGATGCCGCGCCGTCTTTTCCTCGGCATGGGATTTCATGACCATCGTCGGCGACGACGCGGATCTCGACGCGGTGGAGTTGTTGTCCACCTCACTGCTCGTGCAGGCCGCCAGGGCGATGATCGCGAACGGCGACAAAGCCTCCCGAAGCGACAAAGCCTCCCGAACCGAGGAGGCACGCAGACGGACGTTCCGGAAGTCGTTCCTCGTCGCCTATGCCACCCGCATCGGGGAGCGCTTGGATGCGGCCACCGCGGCCACCATCGCGGAATCGGCTGAGCCGGAACGACTGCTGCCGGTCCTGGCCTCACACCAGATCGCAGTCGACGCGGCTTTCGACACCCTGTTTCCACAAGCCCGGAATCGCGGGATCACCATCCGCAGCGCCGCAGGCTGGGACGCCGGCCGAGTGGCCGCCGACCGCGCCCACCTCGACCTCAGGCCGCGTCCGGATGCCGGCTGAGCAATCGCTCGGCGGCGTCGTACTCGTAGAGTTCGGCATAGCGTCCCCAGTCGATGGCGATCCGCAGTTGTCGCCGCGCGGCGTCCTCGGTGAAGCCCCGCCGCAGCAGGTCGAGGAAGAAGCCGTCGCGCAGCCGCTGATTGCGCGCACTGGTCAGCGCGTGGTCGATCGCCGCGACCAGGGGCGCCTTGGCTCGCGCCAGCCGCGCGAAAATGGCCTTGGCACTGTCGATATCGGCCTCGGCGAACAGGGTGCCGTCGACGGTGAGCTCGATATCCCCGTCGGCGGTGGTGGCCAGCCCCAGCATGGTGGCGGCGTCGACCAGCGGCATCAGATCGTCGATCTCGAAGCGCAACCCGCCCGCCAGATCCGGCAGGTCCGCCCGCCCGCCTCGAGCGGCCACGAAATCCAGCATGCCGCCGATTCCGTCCACCCCGGCATCGGGCAGCGGCCGGGTGGTAGGGGTGGGGGTGATGCTCGGCCAGTCGCCATCGAAGGTGGCGTCGGTGAGCATCCGATAGGCCTGGTCCACCAGCGCCTGGAACCCCGCGCCGCGCGGGTCGCGCGGTTGCGGGAGCTTCACCTGGATCTCGCCCTTGATTCGCCCGGGATTGTTGTCCAGCACCAGGATTCGGTCGGCCAGCTGCACGGCCTCCTCGATATTGTGGGTGACCATCAGCATGGTCTTGGTCGGGAAGGCGGTCTCCGCCCACAGTCGCATGAGCTCGCCGCGCAGGTTCTCGGCGGTCAAGACGTCCAGCGCCGAGAACGGTTCGTCCATGAGCAGCACCTCCGGCTGCACCACCAGGGCGCGGGCGAATCCCACTCGCTGGCGCATACCGCCGGAAAGCTCCTTGGGATAGGCGTTCTCGAAGCCGTCCAGGCCGATCATGTCGATGGCGTCGGTAACCCTCTCGGCGCGCTCCCAGACCGAAATCCCTTGGGCGCGAAGGCCGAGTTCGACGTTCTGCCGCACGGTCAGCCACGGCAGCAACGCGAAGGTCTGGAACACCATGGCGGTATCGGCATTCGGCTCGGTGATCTCGGTCTGCCGGATGCGCGCGGACCCCGCGGAGGGGAGCACCAGGCCCGCGATGATCCGCAGCAGCGTGGACTTGCCGGAGCCGGATTTGCCCAGCAGCGCGACGATTTCACCCTCCTGCAACTCGAGGCAGACATCCGAGAGAACCGGCAGCTGCTCGCCGGAGGGGTTGGTGAAGTTCTTGGTGACACGATCGACGGTGATGATGGGGGCCGACACGGTGTGTCCTCCTTTCGAAAAATGTTTCAGCTCAGTGAGAATCGCCGTTCGGCGGTGCGCTGCAGGCGTCGCCACAGCAGGCGGTTGATCGTCACCGTGACCACGCTCATCACCACGGTGCCGAGCAGCACCTTGGCGAAGACGTCGTCGGTGGTGGCATTGGTGATGTACGCGCCCAGGCCGTAGGCCTCCATATGCGTGTTCCCGGCCTCCACGACCTCGCCGACCAGCGTGGCGTTCCACGCGCCGCCGAACGCGGTGATCGCGCCGACCGCGTAGCCGGGTGCGATCGCGGGCAGTATCAACGACTTCCAGCGCTGCCACCCGTGCACGCCGAGATCGTCCATGGCCTCGCGCAGGTCCGTCGGGATCTGCCCGGCCGCCGCGATCACATTGAACAGCACGTACCACTGCGCACCCAGCGCCATCAGCGCGATGCCGCCGATATTCAGTGAGATACCGGTGTAGGTGAGCGCCGCGATGACGAAGATGAACAGGAACTGGGCCGGGAAACTGGCCAGCACCTGCACCACCGGCTGCGCGAACCGGCAGATGCGCGGATTCATCCCGATCCACACGCCGACCGGCACCCACACGATGGTGGAGACCACCAGCAGCACTGTTACGCGGCCGAGGCTGGCCAGCCCCATCAACGAGGTCGGCCCGAATTCGGCCAGGCCCACGGTTCTGTCGAAGTAGGAGGCGAGCGCCCAGGTGCCCCAGGCGAGCGCGGCGAAGAGCAGTCCGAAGAAGAGCACATCGCCGATGCGGCTGCCCGCACGCTCGTCGTAGGCGGAACGGGTGCTGCGCCCGAAGACCCGCATGAGGCGATCGACCCGCTCGCCGACCGGCCGTAGCACCCGGGCCAGCCGGCCCGGCACCGTGCTCTGCCGCAGCAGGTCGAGCACCAGACTCCTTGGGGCCTGCGCACTTTCGGTGTGCTCCACCCGGAATCGCTCCGACCACGCCGTGAGCGGCCGCCAGAACACCACGTTCACCAAGACGATGGTGAGCACCATGACCAGCGCACCCACTATGAGATTGCCGACCTCGGCCTCGGAGGTGGCCGCGGCGATGAAGCTACCCATGCCGGGCAGCGCCTCGTCCCGGCCGGATACCGTGATGACCTCCGAGGCCGCGAGCATGAACCACGCGCCGCCGAAGCTCATCATGCCGTTCCAGATCATCGGCACCATGGCTGTCGGCACCTCCAGCTGCCACAGCCGCTGCCAGCGGGTGAGCCGCATCATGCGGGCCGCGTCATCCAGCTCCCGGGGCATATTGCGCAACGCCTGGTAGTAGGCGAAGGTCATGTTCCAGGCCTGCGCGGTGAAGATGGCGAAGATGCACGCCGCCTCCGCGCCCAGATACGAGCCGTGGAACAGGCCCACGAACGCGGTGACCGTGATCGAGACCAGGGCCAGCACCGGCACGGACTGCAGCACGTCGAGCGCCGGGATGAGCACCTTCTCGGCCCGCCGCGAGCGCGCCGCCCACTGGCCGACGATCAATGTGAAGAGGATGGACGCCGCCAGGCCGATGAACATGCGCAGCGTGGTGCGGGCCGCGTAATAGGGCAGGTTCGCGGGATCGGTTGATACGGCCTCGGTTCCGGTATCCGGCGTCCAGGGCACCGACATGTCCCGAAACAGCCGCAGCACCAGCAGGATCAGCAGCACGCCCGCGCCGATGATCAGGTAGTCCACCGCTCGGAGCCGGTCGCGTGCCCGCGGCACCTCGGGAGTCGTCTTGGGGCGGTCCGGAATTGCCAATTCGAGAGTCATTGCTGTTCACCTCGCTCCGAGCGGCTTCGTCGCAACTCAGTTGGTCGATTCGGCGGAGACCGCGGGCGGTGCGGTCATGACGTTGTAGGCGTGCACGGCCGCGGCCAGCACCGCCGGTGCGCCGATCAGCAGGTTGAAAGCCACGACGCCCATCGCGGCTCCGGCCACCGCGCCCTCGAGGCAGCCGGTGACGGCACCGGGAATCGCCAACGTGCCCAACGTCAATGCGCCGACCGCGAGACCCTGACCCGCGCCCAGCAGGACGCAGCCCAGCGGCGCTCCGATGACGGCACCCAGCAGCGTGCCCACCGCCAGGGCCACGGTGAGCTCGTTGTTGACATTCTGGAAGACGGTATTCATCCGATCCTCGAAGCTGTCGGGATCGGCAATCTGCTGTGCCGCAGGGCCTTCGGCATGCGCCTCCGCGGCGGCGTGCAGCTCCGCGGCGATGCGTCGTTCCTCGGTGCTGACCGGTCGTGCCCGATCCGGGCGCGGGGTGAGGGTGGCGCTGTCGCCGTCGATGCGGGCGTCGATCGGGTACGTCGTGTCCTGCTTCGTGATGGTCAGCGGGATCGCCCCCACGACCACGCCCTGCGGGTCGAGGATCTGCAGCTGGTCGGTGGTGGTTCGGAGCGTGCCGAGGTCGGTGCGCAGCACCACCGATCGGTCCACGATCCGGGCGTCGCCGGACACGGCCGGAGCTGTCACAGCGTCGGCGAGCCGGACGTCCGGTCCGGGTGCCGCGGCCGAAGCGGCGGCAGGGGCGACCAGTCCGGCGGTGGTCAGCGCCGCGGTGGCGAACGCGAGCAAGCGAATTCTCATCGGGATGTTTCCCCTCGGGATACCGCTGCCCGCATCGGTTTCCGGGCAGCATCGAATACCGTCGGGCACGGTGGTGCCGACGGGTCGGATATATATGCGAATCTCCGAATTCATTCGTGAAATGTGCATGCGAATAGTCCGGTGCCGCGCGGGCGGCATCGTGATATCGGAGAATTACGTGCGTCGAGATATCGACGCGGTGTTGGTGTGGTGGCTAGCGGCCCGGACCGAGGCGGAGGGGCCGACCCGGAGATCCCGGGTCATCATCGGGTGCCATCTTGCTACCCGACCTCCTCACTGGTAGAACGCGATTCGTCAACGCACGCGGGGAGGTCGCCCGGAACTCTCGGGGCGGACGCACACCCCTCTCGTCAGAGTTTTGGCACTGCACGACGTGTTCCGGATCGGAGTGTTCCGAATCGGAAAGCCACTTTGGATTACCCCTTGAGCCGGAGAAATCTGTCCTAACCTTGGGCGTCTCTCGACGTCGTCAGATCAGTGGCCTGTGTTCGTACAGGAGCCTCGCCTATCGAGGTGCAACAGGGAACCTAGTTAAAGACTCGTTAAAAGTCAAAACCCGCTATTCGCATATCGGCGAGCGCTATGCCACAGCGGCGCGTGGGACCGCGGCCCGATTGCCGCGGTGCCCGGACCGGAGATGTCCTGCGGCATGGGCGCCGGACGAAGATGAATGCCGCCCGCCTACACCTGTCCGGTCGTTCGCTGGGAGCGCGACTTCCAGACCAGTAGCGCGGCTTGGGCTATGAAGAAAATACCGCCGCCGGTGGCGTAGACGGACAGAACATCCAGGGATGGGGAGGGGGCGGTGGCCTGGGCGACGTAGACGGCGCCGACCAGGAAGGACAAGCCGCCGGAGATGAGGGTGGGCCATTGTTTGCCCAGCGTGGGGCCGCGGCGGTAGAGGCCGACCGCGAGTTGAGCCGCGCCGGATATCGTTGCCCAGGTACCGAATACGGCCAGGACGGCGGCCACGCCGCCGGCGGTTCCGGCGATGCCCAGGGCGATGGCGGCCAGGGTGCTCAGGGTGCCGTTGAGGGCGGTCACGCGGCGTTCGGAGCCCTCCGGTACCGCGAGCCAGTCGATGGCGGAGGACACCGCGTCGATGAGGGGGTAGGCGATCAGCAGGGTGAGCGCGACGGCGTTCAGGGTGTCGTGGGCCGCGGCGAAGGCCAGGGCCCACGCTATGGCCAGGAGGCCACGGACCAGGGACAGGCGGATCAGCGACGAGCGCGCGGATATCGAAACAGGCTGTACCGCAGTGGTGTTCATGGAACCTCTTCCATTCGATCGGGGTGAGGCAAGAAAGGCAGTGGGATCGCTAGCCGATGAGATCCCGTACGGTGGGTCCCCGCCCGTGCAGTACCGCGAACTCGGCCCAGCTCCAGAGCGCCGCCGGACCAGCGAAAACCATCGCCGCACTGACCTGCTCGCTCCACCGGAACGCACGAAACGGGGACATGCCGATCACTCCTTGGGTGAGAAGACGAATTCCCGGACCGCGTGGTCGAAGCGCTGGGGTTCTTCCAGATGTCCCAGGTGCCCACTGCGTTCCAGGACGGTCAGTCGCGAATTGGGGATCCGTTCGTGCAGTTCCAGTCCCCAGCGCGGTCCGCAGATGACATCGTGGCGGCCCACGATGACCAGGGCGGGGACGGTCAGGTTCGGCAGATCGGCGCGGTCGTCGACGAGATCGGGAGTCAGGTCCGCGTCCAGTCCCGAGATGTAGGTGGCCCGTAGCCCTTTCCGGAAAGCGGCCCACCGTTGTTCGTCGCCCCAGTAGTCGGCGAAATAGGACGGCAGTATGCCGCGCGCAACCGAGAGGGTCTGTTCGTCGCTCGAAATGGCCTGCATCGCTTCGAAGGCCGCGAGCACCTCGTGTAGTTCGGGCCGGTCCGCGTGCGCGGCGGCGAACTCCTGGAGGCGGCGTCCGGCCTCGGCCCCGTGTTCGGGCCCGGTGACCGGTGCGCCCTCGTACAGGACGACACCCGCGACCCCGGCGGGCCGGTGCAGCGCGTGATACGCGGCGACGAACGCCCCGTGCGAGTGCCCGAGCAGATACACCTCGGGCACGTCCAGGTGGTCGATCAGCCGTTGCAGCGCAAGGCTGTACCGCTCGCGGGTGTAGCCGTGCGGATGGGTGGGCAGGCGGCCGGATGCGCCGGTGCCGAGCGCCTCGACGTACACCATGGTCAGGTGTTCCTCGAGCGCGGGCATGCGCAGGTACTCCCAGAAGATCCCGGGGCCGCCGGGGTGGGCGATGCAGACAGGCCCACTCCCGTAGACGTGATACCGCTGGAGAATGCCGTCGGAATCGACGGTGTGGACGCCCGGCGCGAGCCGTCCGGTGCCCCGGATCGACTGCGGCGCGGACATCACTTCGCCCGCAGCGGGCCGGCGAACGACTTGCGCAGCGAGGACGGTCCGACCAGCGGCAGCAGTGCCGCCAGCAGCTTGCCCTTGAAGGCCTGCGGAGTCCGGGTCAGTTCGACATCGACCCGGGTGCCGCCCGCTTCCGGCGTGGCTCGGAAGACCCAGCCGCCGCCCGCGCCGAAGAGCTTGGAATCCAGGGTGGTGACGGTGACGGTGTCGCCGTCCGGATCCCACTGGTAGCGGGCGCGTTCCCAGGCGGCGGCCGTGCCTTCGGTGACCTCGGCCCAGGTCTCGCCGCGGTCGTGGACGACGAAATGCTCGGCGTCGATGCTGGGCCACGCCTCGGTGCGGGCGGGGCCGAAGTCGGTGAGCACCCGCACGACCTCGGCGGGAGTCAGTGTGGACAGGAGATGAAAACGTACCGTAGCCATGGAAATACCTTCGCCGCCGCGGGCAGGCGGCCGAATCTGTCAGTTGACGTTGAGGTGACGTAATCCTGTTTGGGTAAGGTCGCGACCGGTCCCGTACGTCGTCACGGGTCCAGGAGGAGAGCACCACCCATGCCGATGGTCGGACGAGACACCGAGCTGAAAGTCCTGGCCGCACTCGTGGACGGCCCCGGCGACCGGAGCGGCATCCTGATCGAGGGGGAACCCGGAATCGGCAAGTCGTCGCTCGTCGAGGAGACGGTCGCCATTGCGGCCGGCGCGGGGCTGCGGGTGCTGCGGACCGCGGGGGTCGAAGCCGAACACGGCCTCGACTACGCCGGGCTGCAGCGGCTGCTGTACCCGCTGCGCCGCGCGTTCGATGCCCTGCCGGCGCGCCAGTTCGAATCGCTGACAACCGCCCTGGGCATGTCGGATGCCGTCGGCGAGCCGAGCCCGCATCTGGTGGGGCTCGCCGCTCTGACACTGCTGGCCGATCTGGCGGCCGAACGGCCGCTGCTGGTCGTCGCCGAGGACGTGCACTGGCTCGATCCCGCCAGCGCCGAGGTCCTCGCTTTCGTCGCGCGCCGCATCGACTCCGAACCCGTCGCCATGGTCGCCACCGTGCGCGACGGCACGAACTCGCCGCTGCGCGAGGCCGAGCTGACCGCCATGCGGCTCGGCCCGCTGTCCGATGAGGACGCGAACGTTGTGCTCGACAGCACCGCACCGGAGCTGTCCGCCCAGGTCCGACGGCGGGTGCTCGCCGAGGCGCACGGCAACCCGCTCGCCCTGACCGAATTGCCCACGGCCGTGGGGGTTCTCGCCGAACCGGCGCCGACCCTCCCGTTGACCGAACGCCTCGAACGAGCGTTCTCGGCGCGCAGTGCGGCGCTGCCCGAGCGCACCCGGTCGGCATTGCTGGTCGCGGCGCTCGACGACGGCGATTCGGTCGCCGAAACACTCGCCGCCGCAGGGATTCTCCTGGGATCCGAGGTCGGGGCCGACATTCTCGCCCCCGCGGTGGCGGCCCGACTGATCGATATCGGTTCCGGCACAGTGATTTTCCGCCACCCGCTGGTCCGTTCCGCCCTTGTGGCGGCGGCGACGGCCGAGGAGCGCCGCCGTGCGCATCTGGCGCTCGCCGACCTGCTCACCGGGTCTCCGGATCGCCAGGTGTGGCATCGGGCGGCGGGTACCGCCGGAGCCGATGAGGAGGTGGCGGCGGCGCTCGAGGACGTCGCCGAACGGTCCCGGCACCGCGGCGGTGCGGTCGCGGCGCTGGAGCGGGCCGCTGCGCTCAGCGCCACCCCCGGCCGGCGCGCGGATCGCCTGCTGCGTGCGGCCGAACTGGCCGTCGACTCCGGTCACCGCGACACGGCCGACCGACTGGTCGATACCGCGCGCACCCTCCCTCTCACCCCCGCGCAGGAGGCCACCGCGAAGTGGCTGCTCAGCGGATTCGAGGACGGCATGCGCGAAAGTCCGTCGCGCATCGGCGAACTGGCTGCGCTCGCGGCCTCCGTCGCCGCCGACGGGTATCCGGATCCCGCGCTGCGGATCATGTGGGGTGCGGCCATGCGGTGCTTCTGGTCCGAACCCGGGCCCGAGACCCGGCGCGCGGTCCTCGCGGTCGCCGACACCTTCGGCATTCCCGACGGTGACCCGCGCAAGCTGGCGATCGACTCGATCGTGGCCCCGTTCGAGCGCGGCGAACAGGTGCTGCGCCACCTGCGGTTGCTGGCCGCGACCACGGGCCGCGATCCGGAGGTCGATCACTTTCTCAGCAGCGCGGCATACCAGGTCGGCGCCTTCGACCTCGCGGCGCAGTTCGCCGGCGCCGCCGCACCCGGATTCCGTGCCGCCGGACGGCTGGGGCTGCTGACCCGGGCCCTCGCGATCCAGGCCTGGAGCCTGGCCCGGCTCGGCGATCTCGCCGCCGCCGCGCCCATCGCGGCCGAGGCCGCGGCCTTCGCCCGCGAGACCGCGGCGCCGTTCATGCATGCGGTGGTCATCGCGGTACAGGCCGAGATCGCTGCTCTGCGTGGGGATTACGTGCAGGCCGCCGAGCTCACGGCGGACGCCGAACGGACCGGACTGGCCGCCGGTGCGCGGCCCGTGCTGGCCACCGTGCAGCTCACTCGGGGGCTGATCGCGCTCGGTGAGGGCCGATTCGACGACGCCTTCACCGATCTGGCCCGCATCCACGATCCGCGCGACCCGTCGTATTCGCCGGCGCTGCGCGCGTGTTTCCTCACCGAACTCGCCGAGGCCGCGGTCCGCGCGGGACAGACCGACGCGGCGGCGGAACTGCTGCGCGGCCTGGAACCGGTGGCGGAGTCCACGTCGTCGCCCGCCCTGCACATCGGAATGCGGTACGCCCGAGCGGTGCTCGCCGGTGACTCGGCCGGCAAGCTGTTCACCGCCGCGCTGGAGGCTGATCTCACCGGGTGGCCCGCCGAACGCGGCCGCCTGCATCTCGCCTATGGCGAGTGGCTGCGGCGGCAGCGCCGGGTGGTGGAGTCCCGCACCCATTTGCGCACGGCCCGAGAGACTTTCGACGCCCTGGGCTTCACGGCGTGGAGCGAGCGGGCCCGCCTGGAACTGCGCAGTGCGGGCGAATCGAGCCCGAACCGCGACCCGGATGCCCGCGAGCGGCTCACCCCGCACGAGCTGAGCATCGCGCAGCTGGCGGCGCAGGGGCTGACCAATCGGGAGATCGGGCAGCGGCTCTACCTGTCGCATCGGACCGTCAGCACCCACCTGCACCGCATCTTCCCCAAGCTCGGTATCAGTTCGCGCGGTGACCTCGCGGCGCTGCTGCCGACCGAGGACGAGCCGGCACGGTAGCCCAACCGACACCGAGTACGTCATCCGACGCTCGCGACACCGGTCGCCCGGTTCCTAGCGTCTGAGGACATGAACATCAGCAGACGATTTTTCGGTGGTGCGCTCGCAGCGGGCGCGGCGAGCCTGGCCGCGGCCTCGCTCAGCGCTTGCGGCACGGATTCCGCGACCGCGCCGGCCACCACGACTCCGGTCGGCGCGGACCTGCGGAAGGGCTCGGGCGCGAATACGACACTGGGACCGATCAAGCAGATCGACGCCGGTGTCCTCAGCGTCGGCTACGCGGAATTCGGGCCCAGCATCGGACAACCCGTGATCCTGCTGCACGGCTGGCCCTACGACGCCTACAGCTACGCCGATGTCGGACCGCTGCTGGCGGCGGCCGGGTACCGGGTCCTCGTCCCGTTCCTGCGCGGCTACGGCCCGACCACCTTCCTGTCCACGCAGACCGTCCGCAACGGCCAGCAGTCGGCGATCGCGCGCGACATCGTCGACTTCATGGACGCGCTGCACATCGACAAGGCCGTGCTCGGCGGATTCGATTGGGGCGCACGCACGGTCGACATCATCGCCGCGCTGTGGCCGCAGCGTGTCAAGGCGATGGTGGCGGTGAGCGGGTACATCGTCACGCAGCAGGCGGCACAGCAGCAGCCGCTGCCGCCGGAGGCCGAACTCGGCTGGTGGTACCAGTACTACTTCGCCACCGAACGCGGTCGCCTCGGCTACACCCGCAATCGGCACGACTTCAACAAGCTGATCTGGAAGCGCGCGTCCCCGGCATGGAATTTCGACGACGCGACCTACGACCGCACCGCGGCCGCCTTCGACAATCCCGACCACGTCGACATCGTCATCACCAACTATCGGTGGCGCTTGAGCCTGGCCCCGGGCGAGCCGCAATACGATGCCTACGAACAGCAACTTGCCGCCGGACCGGCTATCACCGTGCCCGCGATCACCATCGGCAGCGACTTCGACGGCACGGCAAAGGACGGAAAACCGTACGCCGCCAAGTACACCGGCAAGCATGAGCACCGCGTCCTCGACGGCATCGGGCACAACGTCCCGCAGGAGGCGCCGGGCCCGTTCGCGCAGGCGATCATCGACGCCGACCACCTCTGACATTCCGTGAACCGCCGGGCCCGGCAGCTGCCGCTGGGCCCGGCGGTTCGCTGTCCGGACTCGCCGGACTCGATCGCACACACCGCCTTACAAGGGCGTCAGATTGTGATCGTCTGATACTCGGTGTACTGGCCCAAACCGACCGCGCCGTACTCGCGGCCGATGCCGCTGGTCTTGAATCCGCCGAAGGGGCCGTCGAATCCGATCGGCGCACCATTGATGGTGACCGTGCCGGTCCGGATGCGGCGGGCAACGACCAGCGCGGCGGCCTCGTCCGCCGACCAGACGCCACCGGAGAGTCCGTAATCGGAGTCGTTGGCGATGCGCACCGCGTCGTCGATGTCGTCGTAGGCGAGCACGACCAGGACCGGGCCGAAGATTTCCTCACGGGCGATGCGCATGTCCGGTGTGACGTCGGCGAAAACAGTTGGGGTGACATAGAAGCCGTCCCGCAGTCCGGGCGGGACCTGTGGACCGCCGCAGACCAGGCGCGCGCCTTCGGCAATACCGGCCTCGATGTAGTCGCGGACCCGCTGCTGCTGATCGCCGCGCACCATGGGACCGATGAAGGTGTCCGGGTCGCGCGGATCACCGACCGGCAGGGACTCGACCAGCGCCGCGAGCGCCGCGACCACCTCCTCGTAGCGGGAGCGCGGGGCGAGGATCCGCGTCTGGGCGATACAGGACTCTCCATTGTTCAAGAGCGAGCCGAATTTCAGGCCGTTCATCACCGCCGTCAGATCCGCATCGGGCAGGATCACCGCCGGCGATTTGCCGCCCAGTTCGAGACTCACCCGTTTGAGCTGGGTGCCCGCGATGGACGCGATCCGGCGACCGGCCCCGGTCGAGCCGGTGAACGCGATCTTGTCCACGCGGGGGTGGGAGATCAGGTACTCGCTCGTTTCCCGATCCGCGGGCAGCACGCTGATCACGCCTTCCGGCAGGCCGATTCGATCCACCAGCTCGGCCAGCAGACCCATGCTCAGCGAATTCTCCGGAGACACCTTCAGCACCACCGAGTTTCCGGCGAGGAGGGCGGGCAGGATCTTCGACGTCGCCGAGGAGAAGGGCGAATTCCACGGAATCACCGCCGCCACCACGCCGACCGGTTCGCGCCGGACCACGCTGCGCACACCGGTATCCGGGTCCGACGGGGTGAGCGTGTACTCCCAGTCGCAATTCTCGGCGGCGGTGAGGTAGGCATTCGCCTGCCGGGTCAGACCGGCCTGACCGGCCTTGGTGAACCATGCGGCGGAACCGTTTTCGTCGGTGATGAGCGCGGCGATCCGGTCGGCCTGCTCCTCGCGCAGCTTGTTGAACCGTCGCAACGCCGCGATTCGCTCGGCGGGCGGGGTATCACGCCAGACGCGGCCCTCGAAGGCCGCGTGCGCCGCCGTCACCGCGCGGTCCACATCGGCGGGTTGCGCCTGCGCCGCCCAGCCGATGACCGATCGATCGTGCGGCGAGAGGATCTCCAGCAGTGCCGGTTCGCTGGGTTCGGTCCACGAACCGCCGACGTAGAGCCGATCGTAGGTGATCATCTGGTTTCTCCCGCGGTCGGCGAATTCTGTTGGTCGCGATAGGTTTCCAGCAGCCGGAGCCAGACTTCGCTGATGGTGGGGAAGGACGGCACCGCATGCCAGAGGCGGTCGAGGGGGACCTCGCCGGCGATGGCGATGGTGGCCGAGTGCAGCAGTTCGGCGACGCCCGGCCCGGCGAAGGTCGCGCCGACAATGACCCGGCGGTCCGGGTCGATCAGGACTCTGGCGCGGCCCCGATAGCCGGGATCGTGCTGGATCGCACCGGCGACCCGGCCGATGTCGTAGTCGACGACGTCCACGTCGCGCCCGGCGCGCGCGGCGTCGTCGGTGGTGAGACCCACCGCCGCGATCTCCGGGTCGGTGAACACCACCTGCGGCACCGCTTCGAGGTCGGCGGTCCCCGCGTGGCGGCCCCAGCGTCCGGTGTCCAGTGCCAGCCCGCGAGCCCGGGCGGCGATGACCGTCCCGGCGATGCGGGCCTGGTACTTGCCCTGATGGGTCAGCAGCGCACGGTGATTCACGTCCCCGACCGCGTACAACCACTCCCCGTCGACCGCGGTCACGGTGAAGGTGTCGTCGGTGGTGAGCCACTGGCCGGGTGTCAGGCCGATCGTGTCGAGGCCGAGGTCGTCGGTCCGGGGTGCGCGTCCGGTCGCGAGCAGGAGTTCATCGGCGACCAGCCGGGTGCCGTCGGCGAGGGTGAGGCGGATGCTGTCATCGGGTCCGCCCGCGCGCTCGGCGGCGGTGATGGTGGTACCGAACCGCAGGTCCACGCCGGCGTCCCGGAGCTGCTCGGCGACCAGGTCCGCGGCGAAGGCTTCGACACGGCCCAGCAGCCGGGATTCGCGGGCGATGAGGGTGACCCGCGCGCCCAATGCCTGCCAGGCAGCCGCCATTTCGGTGGCGACGACTCCGGCTCCCAGAATCGCGAGCCGGTCCGGTACCTCCCGGGCGCTGGTGGCTTCGCGACTCGTCCACGGCCGCACGGCATCCAGGCCCGGCAGCGGCGGCAGGGCGGCCGACGTGCCGGTGCACACGGCCACCGCATACCGGGCGGCGAGCCGCACGGTCTCGCCCTCGGGCGTCTCGACCGTCACCCGCCGGGGTCCCGCGAGCCGGCCGTGGCCGCGGATGAGTTCGACATCGACCGAGGCGAGCCAGTCGAGCTGGTCCCGGTCGTCCCAGTCGGCCACCATCCGGTCGCGATGCTTCAGCACCGCGGCCGCGTCGAGGGGTCCGGTGACCGCCTCCCCGACACCGGGGAAGCGGGCGGCCTCGCGGTAGAGCAGCGCGGGGCGCAGCAGCGCCTTGCTGGGTTCGCATGCCCAGTACGAGCATTCGCCGCCCACCAGCTCGGATTCGACGATCACGGTGCTCAACCCGGCGGCGCGGGTGCGGTCGGCGACATTCTCACCAACCGGGCCGGCCCCGACGACCACGACGTCGTAGGTACGAACTTCCTTGTCGGACATGGGTTCCCTTCGATGACCGAGTCAGCGGCCGGGTGCGCGCTGCGTGATTTCCTGCAGGAACCAGTCGTTGCCGTCCGGATCGGTGAACGCGGCGAACGATCCGTAGCTGCGTCGCTGCGGATCCGCTCCGGGGACGCGGCTTTCGGTTCCGGCGTGGTGGAACACACCGGTGGCATCGCGGAACGGTCCGTCCACCGCGATTCCGCGTTCGGTCAACTCCGCGACGGCCTTCTCGATATCGGTGACGATCAGATGCAGTCCGCGCAGGGATCCGGGCTCGGCCGCGGTGACGCCGGTGCCGAAGATGATCGAGCACTCCGAGCCGGGCGGGGTGACCTGC
The DNA here is from genome assembly GCF_042754245.1 of Nocardia sp. NPDC059228. Lineage (NCBI taxonomy): Bacteria > Bacillati > Actinomycetota > Actinomycetes > Mycobacteriales > Nocardiaceae > Nocardia > Nocardia sp. NPDC059228. Next base: position 97,051 of record NZ_JBHZAL010000012.1, read on the forward strand.
ACGACGCGATAACCGTCGTCCACGGGGAAATCGGCGTCGAGACGGAAGCCGAGGCGCTCGGTATAGAAGGCCTTGGCGCGGTCGACGTCGGCGACGGGCAGGACGACGACTTCCAGTTTCATATCCATGATTCGTTTTCTCCTCGAACGTCTTTCGTGACTGTCAGTGGGCGGAATTCTTGGCGGCCTGCTCGATCACCTCGGCCACCCGATCGGGGTGCGAGACGGCCACCGAGTGCGAGGCCGCGATCTCGGTGACCTGCGCGTGCGCCCGCTCGGCCATGAACCGTTGTGCCGCAACGGGGATGTTGAGGTCCTGGGTGGTGATCACGTCCCAGCTGGGTTTGTCGGTCCAGGCGGCGACGGTGGCCTTCTCCTCCAGCGCGGCCTGCAGGATCGGGCGCTGGGCGGCGGCGGCCAGGGCAGCGCGGTCGGCGGGGACGTCGGCGGCGAACTGGTCGTGGAACTTGGCCTGCTGGATGTACAGGTCGGTGCCGGTGCTGCCGTCGGGATTGGTGAACGGGACCGGGTCGAGCGTGCCGGGGAGGGTCGACCCGGGGAACTTGTTGGTCAGCTCCAGCGCGGTCTCGCCCGGTGCGGGCAGGAACGCCGCCACGTACACCAGGGCCTTGACCTGATCGCTGCCGGCCGCGGCGGCGCTGATGACCGATCCGCCGTAGGAGTGCCCGACCAGCACGACGGGTCCGTTGATGTGGCTGATCAGCCCCCGCAGGGTGGTGGCATCGGCGGCGGGCCCGCGCAGCGGATCGGCTGCCGCGACAACCGGATAGTGGTCCTTGCGGAGTTGGTCGACGACATCGTTCCAGCTCGATCCGTCCGCGAACGCGCCGTGCACCAGCACGACGGTCGGCTTCGGCGCGTCCTCGGTCGGCCCGGCATGGGTGGTGGTACTGGCGGTGCAGGCGACGGCGAGGCTACCGGCCGCGACCGCCGCCGTGACCGCCGCGATCGCCCGGCCCGCGCGCCGGATCCGGGGGTGTCGAATGTCGACCATGTCATTGTCCTTTCGAGGTGAAGCACGTTGTGCGGCTTCCACTCTGGTTTCCGCTCCCCCACCGCCACATCTGTCGGCTGACGCCGACCATGACGTAGTCGTCACCCGGCGGTCGATGCAGCAGCCAGGCCGGCGAGACCTGTACGGGTGTGGCGCCGACCTCGGCCACAGGGCCGTCGTCGACGGTGTACCGGGATGTGGCTGTCATCACTGGGACCCCTTCCTCTTCACGAGCCGTGAATCGCGGGCGCGAGCGTCCGCGTCGAGGAAGATAGGTTTCGCGGGAATGCCGCGGCGAGCGTCGGATGACGTAATTACTGTCGGTCAGGCCGGGTTCGGGTGACGTAGTCCGACATGGTCCGGCCCGGATGATCAGCCGACGGCGGTTCGGGTTCCGAGGGCGGTGAGCAGGGAAAGGCGTTCGGCGTCTGCGCTGCCGGGCTCGGCGGTGTCGATCATGATTCGCAGGTCGCAGCCCGCCACCGTGAGGACGGCGCAGTCCAGGGTCAAGGCGCCCGCTGTCGGGTGGTCGATGGTCTTGACCGTGATGTCGTAGCCGGCGACGGCGCCGGACTCCCAGAGTGCGGCGAAGCGGGGGCTGTGGGTGCGCAGGTCGGCGATGAGATGGCGCAGGCGCTGGTCGGCGGGGTAGCGGGCCTCGGCGGCGCGCAGGTCGGATACCAGCGCGGTTTCGAGGGATTCGAGGGTGTCCGGTGCGTAGCGGCCGACGGAGCCGGGGCCGATGAAATGCCGCCACACCCGGTTGCGTTCGTTGCCCTGCCAGGTCGTGGAATCGCCCAGCAGTGCCGCGCATGCCGGATTCGCCTGCAGCAGTGTCCAGGACGCGTCGAAGACGGCGACCGGGATGCCGACCAGGCGATCCAGCATGCGCTGCACGGCGGGCGGGATGGCGGTCGGGACGGTTCCGGGCTCGGGCAGTACCAGTCCGGCCAGCCGATACAGGTGCGCACGCTCGTCGGCCGACAAGCGCAAGGCCCGCGCCAGCGCCTCGACCACCTGGGGCGAGGGGTTGGATGCCCGGCCCTGTTCGAGCCGGGTGACGTAGTCGGCGGAAATACCGGCCAGCAGCGCCAGTTCCTCACGGCGCAGGCCGGGCGCACGGCGCGCGCCATTCGCCGACAGCCCTACGGCGTCGGGCGATACCTGATCGCGCCAGCGCCGCACCGCTACTCCGAATTCCGCTGTGGCCATGGGATTCATTCTGCCCGTTCGCCGATCCGCTCACCGTCGGTGTTCCGCGCGATATCGACCGGCCCAGCCTGGTATCGACAGTCCCAGGAAGATCAGGCGACTGGCTGATGCCGCCGGGTGGCGCGAATCTGAGGGCATGACAACAACGCTCATTACCGGTGCCAACAAGGGGCTGGGTTTCGAAACCGCCCGTCAGCTCGTCGCGGCCGGGCACACGGTGTATGTCGGCAGCCGCGACGCCGAACGCGGGCGGCTCGCCGCGGCGGAAATCGGGGCACGCTCCGTCCAGCTGGATGTCACCGACGACGCGTCCGTCGCCGCGGCCGCGAAGATCATCGAGGCGGACGGCGGACTGGACGTCCTGGTCAACAACGCGGGCATCGATATCGAGGGCAATGGCGCGGTCGACCTGGCTGAGGTCACAGCCGACATGATGCGAACCGTATTCGACACCAATGTTTTCGGCGTCGTGCGCGTCGTGCACGCGTTCCTGCCGCTGCTACGGCAATCCACCGCACCGGTCATCGTCAATGTCAGCAGCTCCTTGGCCTCGATGGCAGGCGGCACCACGCCGGGCACCCATACCTACGCCTATCCCGGATTGTCCTATCCCGCATCGAAAACCGCGCTGAACAGAATCACCGTGCAATACGCGAAAGCGTTCCCGGATATTCGGATCAACGCGGTGGAGCCCGGATACACCGCGACCGACCTCAACGCCCACGCGGGCAGGCAGACCGTCGAGGAGGGCGCCGAGATCATCGTACGAATGGCCCAGGTCCCCCAAAACGGGCCCACCGGAGGCTATTTCGATGCCTCCGGAACGTTGCCCTGGTAGCGACCGAAGATCCGTCTAACCGTCAGCGGTGTGGTCACTAGCCACACAGATCCGCTGAATTCCACTGGCGTGCACCGATTCTCGGATCGAAAAGGCACTGGCATGCGAAGGGCGCGGGAGGCGCGTCACCGTCTTCCCTTCCGGCGTATCTGGACCGCTGCATACGAGCCCGGCCAGCAGAGGGCGTCGCCGGTGACTACAGGTCGTCGAAGAAGTCTGTGACCTGTTGCCACAGAGTGGGATGCGACCAGCGTTTGTGACTGGTGAGCGCACCGAGGGTCGGAAACTTCGCGCGGCACACGTCGCAGGGGTACTGCCGCTTGGCGGAGGTGAGGAAGTAACAGCGGATGGTGGAGGGCGGCGGGCGGCGGCGAACTCGGTAGCGGTCAGGGCAGGATGAGCGAGGCGGCGTGTTCGCCGATCATCATGGTGGCTGCGTTGGTGTTGCCGCCGACGATGCTGGGCATGATCGAGGCGTCGGCGACGCGTAGTCCGGCCACTCCGCGCACCCGGAGTGCGGGGTCTACGACCGCGCGGTCGTCTATACCCATGCGGCAGGTGCCGACGGGGTGATAGACGGTGGTTGCGCGGTTGGGGACTTCGGCGGCCAGCTCCGTGCGGGTGGGGTATTGCAGGCCGGGAGAGATCTCGGTGTCCACCGCGCTAACGATCGACTTCGCGGCCATGACCTCTCGGGTCAGCTCCATGCCGTACACGAGCGTGTCCACGTCGCGCTGCTCGGCGAGATAGTGGGGGTCGATGGCGGGCGGTGCGGTGGGGTCGGCCGACGTCAGGCGCAGCGTGCCCCGGCTCTGCGGGTAGATCATCGTCACAAGGACGGTCAGTGAACGGCGCGGATCGGGGATGTGGCGGATCGGGGCATCCTGATTGGGGCCGGGATAGCTCCACGGCAGCACGTGCAGTTGCAGATCGGGTGCCCCGGCCGCATGGGCGGTACGCAGGAACGCGACGACTTCGAAAACGCTGCGCGCCAGCCAGGTGCTGTTGTTGCGCAACGACTCCCGCAGAAACGCCCGGGCGAAATAGCCTGCCGACGAACGGCGCAGGGCGGTCGGCATGGCGAAGGTCATCGGCACGAACAGGTGGTCGTGCAGGTTGTCGCCCACCGGGAGGTCGGCGACGACGTCGATGCCGAAGGCGCGGAGATGGTCGGCCGGTCCGATACCCGAGAGCATGAGCAGCTGCGCGGAGCCGAATGTGCCTGCGCTGACGATGATCTCGCGCTCGGCCCGCAGTACTTCGATGCCCTGCTCGGTCCGGAATTCCACACCGGTGGCCCGGCCGTTCTCGATCACAATGCGTGTCACGTGCGTATTCGGTAGCACGGTAAGGTTTTTCGGGCGATCGTCGAGATAACCGATCGAGGTGCTGTAGCGCAACCCGTTGCTGTTGCTCTGCTGGAAGATCGAGACGCCTTCCTGCTCGGCGCCGTTGTAGTCGGGGTTGCGCGGCAGGTCGGCGGTTTCGGCCAGCGCCTCCATGAACGACTCCGACGCGGGCGTCAGATCGCGCGCCCGGATCACCTTGATCGGACCTGCGCCACCGCGGAACTCGCTGGCGCCGTCCTCGAACGACTCGAATTTCTTGAAGCTCGGCAGCACGTCCTCATACGACCAGCCGTTGTTGCCCTCGCCGGCCCAGTCGTCGAAGTTCCGCCGGTTGCCGCGCACGAACACCATGCCGTTGACCGAGCTCGAACCGCCGACCACCTTGCCGTGCGTCTGCGGGATGGTCCGGCCCAGAGCATGCTTCTGCTCGACGGTGTAGTGGCCCCAGTCGATCCGCTTCTTCAGCTGCGGCACGCTGTGCATCGGGCCGATCATGCCGGGCTTGCGCACCAGCCGGCTGTTGTCACGACCGCCCGCCTCTAGCAGCGTGACAGCGGCGCCGGTATCGGCCAGCCTGCGGGCAATAATGGCCCCGGCGCTCCCGGAACCGATGATGATGTAGTCCGTCGCCGCCATGATCAGCCCTTCTGTCCGCACAGGTCTCGCCGCGAGTCACCGACGAAACTGGAACATGTTGCGAAAGTACTCGAAAGCGGCCGCCCAGGAACCCGTTTCAGAGCACGGATAGGCGGAGTTGGCTCGGTTGGCGTCCGGGCATCACCGCGAGCGCACGGCGCTGAGCACTAATTCGTTCACGCACCTGACGAACGCCTGGCAGGCGGCCGAGACGGGAGCTCGGGGCGTCACACGGCCGGCGGCCTAACCGGCGTCCTCGCACCCGAACCGACCGCCGCCGAGGTCGGCCGGACCCTGCGCGCCCGGCACCCCTGGGCCACCACCGGCGCCCGCGCTGTAGCGGTGATGGCATAGCACGTTTGCTGAAAACCAGACAAGCCATCTTGCAACCTTCACGAGATCTCGAAATCCAAGATCGTTACCAGCAACCCGACAGCCATTCCACCCCTTTTCCAAGCCGAATCCGAACCGGGCATCCATGCAAATCAGCAATCCGCCGAGCACGTCGGACCGCCCGAGAAATGGTTACCTATCAGCACATACACAAAAGGATGCGCACATTATGATGTGAAAATGGCAGCGGAGGGGGAGCGCACGAAGAGAGGCACGAGAAAGGAACGAGGATCATGACCACACCCGAGCATGCGGCCCACGCCGAGCACGACCACCACCACGGTGAAGGTTGCGGACATGTAGCTGTTCCACACAACGGCCACACCGACTACGTCCACGACGGTCACCTGCATCGCGCACACGGCGATCACTACGACGAGTGCGAACCGACCGCGCACACCGCGCACGAAAGCCACGATCACGTCCACGGCGAGGGCTGCGGCCACACCGCTGTACCCCATGGCGACCACGTCGACTACATCCACGATGGGCACCGGCACGCACCCCACAACGGGCACTACGACGAACACTGATGATCGCGCTCGGCGGATGTGGTTCGAATGTCCGGATATCGACAGCCGTAGGTGATCGGCGGCATTTCATCCCTGAAAGCTGTTGTGGCGCAGGGGTGGCGGCGAGAGGTCGGATGCGGCGCGGCTTCAACACGCCGCCTCACGCACGCCGGCCCTGCGGGTAAAGCAGTGGCAACCACGGCGTGCACGGTCATACTCTGCGTTCGCTATGAATCAGTACGAGATCCGCGCAGACTTCGACCGCGACACGATCGTCGTCTACCAGGCCTTCAACGAGGCCATCGCCTCCGCCGCTGTCGCAGCGCAACGCTTGGTCGCGCCCTTCTCACTCAATCGCATGACGTGGATCAAACCGTCTTTCCGATGGCTCATGCAACGCAGCAACTGGGCCCGCAAGCCCGGTCAGGAACGCATTCTCGCCATCCGGATCACCCGGGCGGGATGGGAAGAGGCCCTCACGCACGCAGTCCTCACCAGTCCCGAGCGGCGTGTCTACGCTGATGCCACAGCGTGGCGGGCGATGTTCAAGCACGCGCTCGTCCATGTCCAATGGGACCCGGAATACTCGATCCAGGGGGCGAAGCTCGACCACCGCAGCATTCAGGTCGGCTTGTCTCGAAACATCGTCGAACGCTACGTCAGCGACTGGACCGTCGAGATACGCGATTGCACTCACTTCGTGCACCGGATCTCCGCACATCTACGCGAGGGGCGGGCCGACCGCGCCAAGCGCCTCATCCCTCCGGAGAAGCTCTATCCACTCGGCGAAGATCTGGCGAGAAGCATTGGGGCCCTGTGACTTACATTCGAGCACGGGTGGGCGAACCCGGCGGCACCGCGACCGGGCTGACGCAGCGACGATGTGAGACCAGCGTCCGCACCTGCCTGCCTCGAATGTTCCGGTGGCGCGGCCACTTTACCGGCCAGCACCGGGTTGGGTCTGCGATTGCTTCCTTCAGCGGCACCCGGCAGATTGGAGTTCACCGATGATCACAACGACGGACACGAAGAACGGTGTGCTGCGCGGGGCGGTCGAAGAGGGTGTCGTCGTGTTCCGGGGTGTGCCGTACGCGGAAGCCGATCGGTTCTGTGCGCCTGGCCCGGTTCAGCCGTGGCGCGGGGAACGGGACGCCACCCGGGACGGGCCGATCTGTCCGCAGTTGCCGTCGCGGCTGGAGGCGGTGATGGGCGTGCAGGAGGATCACGAACAGTCCGAGGACTGTCTGAACCTGACGATCACCACTCCGGCGGTGGACGACTCGCTGCGACCGGTTCTGGTGTGGTTCCACGGCGGCGGGTTCGTCACCGGGGCAGGCAATTTGAGCTGGTACGGCGGGCATCGGCTCGCTCGCGAGGGCGATGTCGTGGTCGTTGGGGTCACCTATCGCATCGGAACGCTCGGGTACCTGCGCACGGCCGGAGTATCGGACGGGAATTTCGCTCCCGCCGACCAGCTCGCCGCACTGCAATGGGTTCACGAGAACATCGCGGCCTTCGGAGGCGATCCGGGTGCGGTGACGATCGCGGGTCAGTCCGCCGGGGCCCACAGTGTGCGTTGCCTGCTCGGAATGCCCCAGACCCGTGGGCTTTTCCACCGAGCCATCATCCAGAGCGACCCGACCGGCGCGGTCGGGATCGGCAACGCCCGGATGGCGAGCCGCGGCGGCCGGCGCTTCGTGAACCATCTCGGTAGCGACCCGCGTCAGGCATCGATCGCCTCGATTCTCGGCGCGCAGGGCACGCTCATTGCCGAGTCCGGGGGCAGGCTGAAACTGATCCCCGCCTCGGGCCACATGACCGTTCCCGGCGTCGGCGTCATGCCCACCCGGGCGCAGTGGAACGCCGAGATCGACTCCCGCGCACAGGATCTGGACGTGATCATCGGTACCACCGCGCAGGAGATGACCGCCTTCCATCGGCAGGTCCCATGGATGCGGCGACTGCGTACGATTCCCGGCATCGGCCCGGCACTGGCCAACGCGATCGAACAGACTATCAGCGCCCTGATGTTCGGAATCCCGAGCCGCCGCTTGGCGCGCCGGCTGAGCAAAGCCGGTGCCCACGTGTGGATGTACCGATTCGACTACCGCGCACCGGATTCCGGCTTCGGTGCCACCCATTGCGTCGAACTGCCGTTCATCCTCGGCAGCGACGCCGCCTGGGCGGACGCACCGATGCTCGCCGGAGCCGATCAGCGCGAGCTCGACCCCATCGGACGGCAGACGCGTGCCGCCTGGCTGAGCTTCGTGCGCACCGGAGCCCCCAGCGCCGACCCCGAATGGTCGCCGTTCACCGCGCCGAAGCCCTTCGTCCGGCACCTGGGCGTAGCCGGCTGAGCTTCAGCTCTCACGACAGACGACGGCAATTGTCGAACTCCCGACCGGTCATGATTTCGGCAGACCCAGCTGCGCGCAGGCCAGCAACGCGACCTCGATGTCGAGCCTGCGCTCGGTGAGCGGATGTCCCAGCAGCTCTTCGACTTTGCGTACCCGGTAATGGACGGTGTTCTTGTGAACGTGCAGCCGGGCGGCGGCGTCGGTGTAGCTGCCGCGGGTGTCGAGAAAGGCGCGGACCGTCTCGCGTAGCCGCGCGGCGGTCTCGTCTTCGCCCATGAGCCCGCCCAATACACGCCGGGCCCACGCCTCCACCGCGGGCAGGTGGTCGGCCAGCAGAGCGGCCAGCGCCACCTCCGAGTACACCGTCAGACCGGGTCCACGTGTAACCAGCGCGACCGCCCGGGCGGCCTGGGCGTCACGGAAGGTCTGCCGGAAGCCGTCCAGACCGGTGGCCGGATCACCCACGGCCATGGACAGATTCGGGTGCGCGCTCAGGTCGCGCTCCAATCGCGCGGCATCGAGCGCGGGTCGGCCCACCGAGGCGATCCAGACCCACCGGGTGTGGTCGTCGACCTCGACGGTCATCGGCGTCTTCCCGGTGGCGGCGGCCACCAGCGCGGTGCCCGCCCGCAGTACCGCGCCCGGGTCGCGGGTCGCGGGCGGAGTCCACAACAGGACGAACTGGTGCCACCCGCGCAGCGACGCCGACAGCATCTGCTCGGCCGAGGCCAGATCGAGGTCCTCCGCGTCGAGTACCGCGCGCACCTGGGCGGCGCGGGCGGCGTCGGTGCGCGCGTCCCAGCGGCGGCGTTCGCTCGCGTAGATGTCGATCAGGCCCTCGATCACCCGATCGATGTAACCGTTGACCAGTGCCGCGATGCGCGCGGCGGTGGCCAGGGCGACGTCGGTCGACGGGCTCAGCTCGGCCAGCACGGTCAGGATCCACTGCCCGAACATGTGCTCGCCGAGCCGGTAGGCACGCAACAGCGCCTCCAACGACAGATCGTGCTGGGCGAAGCGGCGGGCGTATTCGGCGGCGGCCGGCGGCACGGCGAAGTCGTCGAGACCGATGGCCAGGGTGAGCATGTCCAGCATGGCCGCGAGGTTGGACTCGGTGCTGGCCACCATCAGCCTGCGTACCTCGTCGTCGTGCCGGAACTCGGGGATGACCTCGACGAACATCGAGGTCATCATGGGTGTCAGGCGGTCGAGGTCGGTCTTGATCCGGCCCGCCACCTCACGTACGAGGGGATCGTTGTCGGGGGCCATGGCCGCTGACAGTACCCCCGCACACCGCCGGAATCGCGCGGTTTGTGCTCACGGCACAACATGGCAGCGCAACGCTGGGCCGCTGGCCCGTGGTCCCCGCCGGATACGCGCCCTACCTTGATGGATGTAACCCATGTCACATCTGCCACGGTGAGGAATCATGCGACACATCGCCGAATTGCCCGACGCCAGAGCGGATTCCGCCCCCGCCGCACCGAGTCTGGCCGACGACGCCACCGCGCTGTCCAACACGGAATTCCGCGCACGGGTGCGGGTTGCAGCCTCGGCATTGCACCGGGCCGGCGTGCGCGGCGGTGACGTGATCGCCGTCGTGCTGCCCAATCGGGTGGAGCTGGTGGTGGCGCTGTTCGCCGCCTGGCGGCTCGGCGCGGCCGTCACCCCGGTGAACCCGGGCCTCGCCGGCGACGAAATCCGTTACCAGATCGAGGATTCGGGTGCGACGGTGGTGGTCGGCGAGCCCGGCGGAGTCGGCGTGACACTGGACGTCACACGGCTCGCGCACCCGGCGGGACCGGTCGCCGCCGCCCCGGGTGACGGCCCGGCGCTGATCATCTACACCAGCGGCACCACGGGCCGCCCGAAAGGCGTTGTGCTGGACCACGCCAACCTCGCCGCCATGTGCACGATGATCATCGAGGCGCTCGGCCTGGACGAAACCGATCACAGCCTGCTGGTGCTGCCGCTGTTCCACGTCAACGGCATTGTGGTGAGCGTGCTTTCGCCGCTGCTGGCGGGCGGGCGCACCACCCTCGCGGGGAAGTTCTCCGCGACCAGGTTTCTCGGCACCGTCGAACGGATCCGCCCGACCTATTTCTCCGCGGTGCCCGCCATCTACGCCATGCTCGTGGCACAGCCCGAGACGCACCGCCCCGATCTGTCCTCGCTGCGCCGGGCGATCTGTGGTGCGGCGCCCATGCCGGCCGAGCTGATCGCCCGGTTCGAGGAGCGTTTCGGCGTGCCGATCGTGGAGGGGTACGGGCTCTCGGAAGGCACCTGCGCCTCCACTCTCAACCCGGTGGCAGGCCCACGCAAGCCGGGCACCGTCGGCCTGCCGTTGCCCGGTCAGACGGTCGCGATCATGGATCCGGAGGGAAACCTGCTGGACGCGGGCGAATCCGGTGAAGTCGTGGTCCGCGGCCCGAACGTGATGCGCGGATACCTCGGAAACCCCGAGGCGACCGCGCGGACCGTGGTGAACGGCTGGCTGCACACCGGCGATGTGGGCCGTTTCGACGAGGACGGCTACCTGATCCTGGTGGACCGGATCAAGGACATGATCATTCGCGGTGGAGAGAACCTCTACCCCAAGGAGATCGAGAACGCGCTCTACCGGCACCCGGCGGTCCACGAGGCCGCGGTGGTCGGGGTGCCAGACCCGGTCCTGGGCGAAGTGCCCGTCGCCCACGTGGTGGCCGTGCCGGAGGCCGTGGTCAGCGCCGAGGAGCTGACCCAACACTGCCGTGGCGTGCTCGCACCGTTCAAGGTGCCCGCCGCGATCGTTCTCACCGCGGAGCTGCCACGCAATCCGGTCGGCAAAATCGACAAGAAGCAGCTGCGGGCGTCCGCCTCGCAATCCTGAACGATACTGCCCCGCAATTCAATTCGAACGAAAGAAGAATTTCGGTCGCGGTCGCGCGCGCCCGGAGCACGGAAGAAAGGGATCGAGCCATGGGATTCAAGACGGGAGATTTCCCGCCGGTGGACACGGAGACATTTCTGGATCTGCCACTGCGCGAACGCATTCGGCTACTGGCACTGCACTGGGCGGAATACGGTTTCGGCACGCCGAAGATGATCCACACGATCTATCTGGTGAAAGTGCTGGTGCTCTACATGATCGGTGGCGTGGCGGTCGCCACCGCAACCTCGGGCGCAGGACCGTTCTGGGACGTGACGCAGTGGTGGAACCAGCCGATCGTCTACCAGAAGCTGGTGCTGTGGACGGTGCTGCTCGAGGCGATCGGCGTCGCCGGCTCGTGGGGCCCGCTGGCGGGCAAATTCAAGCCGATGACCGGCGGCGCACGCTATTTCGCCCAGCCCGGCACCATCCGGCTACGTCCCTGGCGCCGAGTGCCGATGACCGACGGCGATACCCGCACCCTGCTCGACGTGATCCTCTACGTCGGCTTCCTGGCCTCGCTGGCCCTGGCCCTGCTAGCGCCCGGCCGCACCACCGCGTCGCTGCTGGAAGCGTTGCCGGACAACACCTCCGGACTCGTGCGGCCCGCCCTGCTGATCGCGCCGATCGTGCTGTACGTGCTGTGCGGCCTGCGCGACAAGACGATCTTCCTGGCCGCCCGCGGCGAGCAGTATCTGCCCGCACTGGTGTTCTTCGCGGTGCTGCCGTTCACCGACATGATCGTCGCCGCCAAGCTGCTCATCGTGATCGTGTGGATCGGCGCGGGCGTCTCCAAGTTCGGCAAGCACTTCACCAACGTGGTGCCGCCGATGATCTCCAACAGCCCGTCCATGCCGTTCACGTCGATCAAACGCGCCCACTACCGGGACTTTCCGCGCGATATCCGCCCCTCGGGCCTGGCCTCGTTCATGGCTCACGTCGGCGGCACCACCGTCGAGGTGATCACCCCCATCGTGTTGCTGTTCTCGACCGACCGCTGGCTGACCCTGGCCGCGGTGGCCGTCATGGTGATCTTCCACCTGTTCATCACCTCCACCTTCCCGCTGGCCGTGCCGCTGGAATGGAACATCCTGTTCGCCTACCTGACGGTGTTCCTGTTCCTCGGCTTCCCCAACTCCGGCGGCTACGGGGTGTTCGACATGTCCTCACCGTGGCTGACCGTGGCCATCGTGGCCGCTCTGGCCTTCTTCCCGGTGCTGGGCAATCTGCGCCCGGACCTGGTGTCCTTCCTGCCCTCGATGCGCCAGTACGCCGGGAACTGGGCCTCGGCGCTGTGGGCCTTCGCTCCCAGCGCAGAGGCGAAGTTGAACACGATCGCGCATCGGCCCGCGCTCAACCAGGTCGATCAGCTGCTGGCCATGGGCTACGCCCCGGCGGTCGCCGAGATCACCATGCAGCAGACCATCGCCTGGCGTTCCATGCACAGCCAGGGCCGTGGCCTGTTCTCCCTGCTGTACAAGCACATTCCGGAACTCGACAACTGGACCGTGCGGGAAGCCGAGTTCGCCTGCAACTCGCTGATCGGCTTCAACTTCGGTGACGGCCACCTGCACAATCGCGATCTCATCGACGCGGTCCAGGCCCGGGCCGGATTCGCACCTGGGGAATGGATCGTGGTGTGGGTGGAATCCCAGCCGATTCACAAGAACACCCAGTCCTACATGGTCATCGACGCCGCGCTCGGCGTGATCGAACGCGGAACCTGGGAGGTCGCCGACGCGGTCGAGGCGCTGCCCTGGCTGCCCGACGGGCCCATCCCGCACACGGTGACCTGGCGGCACGACGATGAACCCGTGGTCAGGGCGAGCCGATGACGACGGCGACGGTGGTCGGCAGCGGACCCAATGGACTGGCCGCAGCCCTCATCCTGGCCCTCGCCGGGATCGAGGTGACGGTGCTCGAGGCCGCCGGCACGATCGGTGGCGGGACCCGCTCACACGAGGCCATCGTGCCCGGACTGCTGCACGACCACTGCTCGGCCATCCACCCGATGGCCGTGGGGTCGCCACTGTTCCGCCGTATCGACCTGGAACGCTACGGATTGCGGTGGGCGCGGCCCGAACTCGACTGCGTCCACCCGCTCGACGACGGCAGCGCCGGTGTCCTGCATCGTTCGGTCGGCGACACCGCCGTCGGTCTCGGCGACGACGAACGGTTGTGGCGACTACTGTTCGAGGGACCGGTCGCCGGCTACGACGACCTCGGCACTGACATCATGCGGCCGCTGCTGCGGATCCCGCGTCATCCGTTCCGGTTGGCGCGCTTCGGAATTCCCGCGGCCGCGCCCGCCGCATTGCTGGCGCGGGCCTTCCGCACCGACCAGGGGCGAGCCTTGTTCGGCGGGGTCGCCGCGCACGCCTTCCACCCCTTGGACCGGCCGCTGAGCGCGAGTATCGGGCTGGGCATCCTGACCGCCGGGCACCGGTACGGCTGGGCGGTGGCGGTCGGCGGCTCCCAGCGGATCGCCGACACCATGGCGACGGCCCTGGCCGATCACGGCGGCACCATCGAGACCGGGGTCCGGGTGCGCTCCGCGGCGGAGCTGCCGCCGTCGGACATCATCGTCTGGGATGTGGCGCCGACCGCGCTCGCGGAGATCCTCGGCGACCGGCTACCACCGCGAATCGCCGCCGCCTACCGGCGATTTCGGTACGGGCCAGGTGCGTTCAAGGTCGACTTCGCCGTGGAGGGCGGCGTCCCCTGGACGGCCGCCGCGGCCCGCCGCGCGGGCACCGTGCACCTGGGCGGTCCGTTCGCAGAGATCGCCGCCGGTGAACGCGACATCCACGCGGGCCGGATGCCGGCCCGCCCGTTCGTGCTGGTGGGCCAGCAGTACCTGGCCGATCCGCAGCGTTCCGTCGGCTCGGTGCACCCGGTGTGGACCTATGCCCATGTCCCCCATGGCTATACCGGCGACGCCACCGAGGCCGTCATCGCTCAGATCGAGCGCTTCGCCCCGGGATTCCGGGAGCAGGTGGTCGGCCTGTCGCACCGCTCCCCCGTGGGATTCGCCGACGACAACCCCAACTTCGTCGGCGGCAACATCATGACCGGCGCCAAGGACATCCCCCAGCTGCTTTTCGGTCCCCGGAAAACCCTGCGGCCCTACGACATCGGCATCCCCGGCCACTACCTGTGCTCGGCGGCCACCCCGCCCGGCCCCGGCGCACACGGCATGTGCGGCGTCAACGCCGCCGAACGGGCCCTGCGCCGGCTGCGCGGGCCGCTCACGCACCGGGACGCCACCACCTCGACGACCAGGAGTACTCCGTGACCGAGACCAGGCCGCTGTCCGGCCGAACCATGATCATGTCCGGACGGTATCGCCGTCCGCGCTGCGCTGCCCGCTGGACGGCCAAGCGACTGCGCACTCATTACCATTGGACGGCATAGGAATTCATCGATCCGACCAATCGTCTGCACGAGTCGTGAAGATCGTCGACAAACGCATCTTCAACACTCTGGTCACCTTCCTGTGCGAGAAGAACGTCGATCCCGAGGTAGCGGACGGTCGGCGTTCGGCCGCCGGATCGGGAACGGTCGCGAAAACGTCATGCAGATGTGTTGGTGCTTCGTATGTTCGTTCACCTGATGGTGGCCGCGGCGCGACACGCTGGTGCCGGGTGCGCGGGCCCGCTGGCGGTGCCGTGCGCGGCCCGGGGCCGAATTCGGAATCCCGTGCGGCGGCGGGGCTCGCGGAGCGATCGCTGGACACCACGACAGCAGGATGTGCAGAACCCTTGGTAATCGAGACGGTACGACACCGGCCGGCGGTGCAGGAGATCCCGCGACCGGTGATGGCCGAATCCGCGCCGACGCGTGGTAGTGAGTACGCGGCCTTGTTGCGGCAGGTACGGCAGGCGGGTCTGCTCGACCGCCGAATGCGGTATTACGGGTGGAAAACCGCGTTCACCGCAACGGCTTTCGCGGCCGGATGGGCGGCACTGTGGGTGATCGGCGACTCGTGGTGGCAGCTGGGCACCGCGGTCTTCCTGGCCGCTGTCTTCGCGCAGCTCGCGTTCCTCGGACATGATGCCGGGCACAAACAGATCTTCCGAACCCGCCGGGCCAACCATCTGTACGGGCTCATCGTCGGCAATCTCGCCACCGGGGTCAGCATCGGCTGGTGGACCAGCAATCACAACCGCCATCACGCACACCCCAACACCGAGGGCGCGGACCCCGACGTCGCGGGAATCCTGGCCCACTCCGGCGAACGAGCGGTCACCGGAAAAGGCTGGCGGCGCTTCGTCTTTCGCTACCAGGCCTGGCTCTTCTTCCCGATGCTGTTCCTCGAGGCGGGCAGCCTGCACAACTCGAGCGTCCGCGCCGTGTTGAAATGGCCCATCCCACACCGTATCCGGGAGGGCGCATTGCTCTCCGCACACGCGATCGCCTACCCGGCCGCGGTCTTCCTGGCGCTGTCACCGGTCAAGGCGCTGGCCTTCATCGCTGTCCAGCAGGGCCTGTTCGGCTTCTACATGGGCTGCACCTTCGCGCCCAATCACAAAGGCATGACCGTTCTCCCCGCCGGCGACAACACCGACTTCCTCCGCCGGCAAGTCCTGACCTCCCGGAACGTACGCGGCGGGCCCCTGATCGACCTCGCGCTGGGCGGACTGAACTACCAGATCGAACACCACCTCTTCCCCTCCATGCCCCGACCAGCCCTCCGCAGCGCCCAACCCCTGGTCCGAGCCTGCTGCGCCGAACTCGCCATCCCCTACGCCGAGACCTCCCTCGTCGCGTCCTACAGCCAAGCCCTGCGCCACCTGAACGCCGTCGCCCGCCACACCCGCTCCGAATAGCGCGGACCGAGCTATCCAGCCGCTTTTCGGACGAGGCCGTGGCACGGCGGCAGGTTCGCGACTGCCGGCGGACACCGCGGGGTGACCATGGCGGACAGCGCGCCTACCTCAGTGGTCGTGGTCGTCCTCGCCGTGCGGGTGGCCGTGGGCGAGTTCGTCCTCGCTCGCATCGCGGATGTCGACGACCTTGACGGTGAAGTGCAAGCGCTGACCGGCCAGCGGATGGTTGGCGTCGATGGTCACCTCGTCGCCGTCGACCTGGCGGACGATGACGATCTGCGAATCGCCGTCCGGCGCCTCGGCGTGGAACTCCATTCCGGGCTCGAGCTCGTCCACGCCCTCGAACATGTCGCGGGGCACGGCGCTGACCAGCTCGGCCAGGTACTCACCGTAGGCGTCCTCGGGCTCCACCACGACGACCAGCTCGTCGCCGGTGCTCTTGCCCTCGAGGGCCTGCTCCAGGCCCGGGACGATGTTGTCCGCGCCGTGCAGGTACACCAGCGGCGCCTCGCCGACGGAAGTGTCCAGCACCTCGCCGTCATCGGCCTTCAGCGTGTATTCGATGGAGACAACCTTGTCAGCGGCGATCGACATGGCGGTAACCCTTTCACAGAGGAATCCGGACCGCGCAAATGTATCCCGTCAACTTTCCGGCGCCTGCTCGGCGTGTCCGCCGGGCGCTCGCGGGCCGCCACTGCTATGAACCCCATCGTGCCCGATGCATTTTGGCATTTCGTTGCCGCACTGTCCGTTTCCGCCACCGCAGTGGTCGCGCCCGCGACCGCACTCGCCGCACCACCGTCCACACCGGAATGCGCGACCACCCTGTCCGCCGCGGAGAACGACGAGATCGCCCGGCTCGCCGATACCGGCACGCTCGCCGGCGACGACGAACTCGCACGGCTCGAGGACGCCGTGTCCCGCGACCACCTGATCACGCAGATCCTCGAGCAGCACGCGGACCGCCGGGGCAGCTTCGCCACCGGTCTGGACGTCGTCGAGCAGCAAGCGGTGCTGCCCCTGCAGCGCGATCCGCGAGCATTCGCCGACCCGGAGTACGCGCACCGGGTCAGCTTCGATCTGCTGCGCCGGTTCCTCGACAATGTCCATGCCGAGTTCAGCGGCGGCACGCCGGAACCGCACTGGGCCAACTACTTCGCGCTCGCCACGGACTGCGCGGCCTCACCCGGCCGGGTCGCGCTCGCCGGCTACAACGCGCATCTGATCGTCGATCTGCCACGGGCGGTCGCCGAGGCCGGATCGACACCTGCCGACGCCGGGGACTACTTCAAGATCGTGGCCGGCATCGCCCAGACCGGCGATGTCATCACCGAGCGGACCGACCGGATCTACCGGGCGAACATGGGCCCGCTGTGGCGGTTCTACTTCTTCGGCGAAGGACTCGATCAGGTGCTGGGCCAGGGAGTCGCCACCAAGCCGCTACTGGTCGCCGCCGACCTCGGGGCCAATGTGACGATCTTCGCCAACGGACTCGCCCTCGCGAACCCCGCGCTGACGACGGCGACGGCCGCGGAGATCGAGCTGGAGCGGCAGACCGCGGAACGCGCGTTCGACATCCTGGCCGGGTTCAACGGAATCTGAGATCGCATCGCGAGGCGAAAGCTACTGCCCGGCAGCGGCTTTCGCCTGGATCGCGCTACCGGCTCACTGGGCCGAGAGGCTGCTGAGGAGTCCCGCGAGGGGGTTGGACGCCGAGGAGCCGGAGCCGCCACCCGACGGGGTGCAGTCGACGACGTTGACGGTGGTGGTCTTGGTGCTGACCACCTCCTGCGTCGCCTTGAGCGTGTGGGAACCGGTGGTGCTGGGCGTCCAGCTGAAGGTGGCCTGGCTGTTGGACACCTTGGAGTTGCCGACCTGGGTGTCATTGTCGGTCAGCGACACGTCGAACAGGAACGAGGTCGCGGTGACGGCGACGGTGACGGTGGTGGCCTGGTTGACGCAGACCTGGCTGCCGCTGACCGTGATTCCGGTGACCAGCGCGCTCGCATCGGGGGCGGTCAGGGCGGCGACGGCAGCCGCGGCGCCGAACGCCGTCGCGCCGATTCCGGCTCGGCGGGAATTCTTCATGGTTGTGCTCCTCACGTATCGCTCACGACAGCGTGAGCAATGAGAAACGATAACGCTTCACTGTTGCGATCGGAACGGATTGCCCGAGACCCACTTCGCCGTCGCCACTGCCGATTCCGCGTCGCTGGCAGAATCCGGGGCATGGCCCCATCTTCGGTTTCGACCACGTCGCCGGCGGTCGGTCGGGCGCTCGACATCCTCGTCCGACTGGCCCAGGGTCCGGGCCCGGTCCGGGCCGCGGCACTCGCCCGCGATCTGGGGCTGCCACGCTCGTCGGTCTACCACATCCTGTCGGTGCTGGTGGACCGCGGATTCGTGGTGTACGTGCCGGGCGAACAGGCCTACGGACTGGGCGTGACGTCCTTCGAGATCGGCTCGGCCTACCTGCGCCACGAACCGCTGGAACGGCTGGCTCAGCCGATTCTGCACCAGCTGGCCAGGCAACTCGGGCAGGCCGTGCATCTGGGCATCCTGCACGGCAACGAGACCGTCTACCTGCTCAAGGAACGCCCCGGCTCCGGTCCGGCCGCGGAGGTCTCGCTGATCACCGATATCGGGGTTCGGCTGCCGTCGCATCTGACCGCGAACGGGCGGGCGATTCTCGCCTCGCTGCCCGATGCCCAGGTAAAAGCCTTGTACGCCAAGCGTTCCGACTTCATCACCCGCACCGGGCGCGGGCCCCGGACCTTGACCGAGCTGCGCCGGGACCTGGAACAGATCCGCGCCCGCGGCTGGGCCGAGGAGGTGGAACTGGTGACGGCGGGCCTGCGGTCGGTCGGCACGGCGGTGTTCGACCACAACAGCCGTCCGGTCGCAGCCCTCAGCACCACGTGGCGCACGTTGTCCTATCCCGAGCCGGAGGTGGTGGGCCAGGCCCTGCGGTGGGGTGCGGAGCGCCTGACCTCGCGAATCGCGGGACAGGCACCGGTAGCGCGGTGACTCGGCCCCCCTGCTTGTGAGGCCCCTCACAGCAGTTGTATGTTGTTGTATATACAACCGCCGCAACGGGGAGATTTCCGACAATGACGCAGGACTGGGACGACGACCTCTACGCACAGATGGCAGACCACACCCTGGCAAAGGCGTACTCCCGGTCCCTGCCCGAGTGGTACAAACACGATTTCGACCCCGCCCGCGCCGCCGCCGACATCGCCCGCATCGAAACGCTGCACCCCGGCTCGTACGACGTGGCCCTGCACCCACCCACCGGACGGGCGCGCGGACGGTTACGGCTCACGCTCTACATCGCCGGCGCGGCCGTCTCGCTCAGCCGCATCCTGCCGGTCATCCAGTCCCTCGGCGTGGAAGTCCTGGACGAACGCACCTACCCGGTCGACGATTCGGCCGGAAACCAATGCTGGATATACGACTTCGGCCTGGCATTCGACAGCGAACCGGCACCCGACGACGGCACGCACGCCCGCTTCACCGAAGCCTTCGCCGCCGCCTGGCGGGGCGACGCCGAGAGCGACACCTTCAACCGCCTGGTGCTGGGCGCGGGATTGGCCTGGCGTCCGGTGTCGGTACTGCGGGCGTACGCGAAGTACCTGCGGCAGAGCGGATTCCCGTACAGCCCGGAACGGATCGCGGAAGTCCTTGCCGCACATCCCGAATCCGCGCGGCTGCTGACCGACCTGTTCCACGCGCGGTTCGCGCCGGACGGGAGCACCGCAGCCGCCGAGGCCGGCGTGACCGACCGGCTGAACGACGCCATCGGCCGGGTCGTCGGGCTCGAAGCGGACCGCATTCTGCGCGCCCTCACCACGCTGGTGCGAAACACGCTGCGCACCAATTACTTCGTGCGCGACGGCAAGGCGACGGCACTGTCGATCAAGCTGGACCCGCAGCGAATCGACGAACTCCCCCATCCCAGGCCACGATTCGAGATCTTCGTCTACTCGCCCCGGGTCGAGGGCGTGCATCTGCGGTTCGGCGCCGTGGCGCGCGGCGGCCTGCGCTGGTCGGACCGCAAGGAGGACCTGCGCACCGAGGTCCTCGGACTGGTCAAGGCGCAGGCGGTGAAGAACGCCGTCATCGTGCCGGTCGGCGCCAAGGGCGGATTCGTCGTCAGGCAACCCCCGCGGCCCACCGGCGACGACGCGGCCGACCGCGCCGCCCACCTGGCCGAGGGCATCGCCTGCTACCGGCAGTTCATCGCCGGACTGCTCGACGTCACCGACAATATCGACGCGGCCACGGGAGCCGTGCTCCCGGCCCGAGACGTCGTCCGCCACGACGGCGACGACACCTACCTGGTGGTGGCCGCGGACAAGGGCACCGCGACCTTCTCCGACATCGCCAACGAGGTCGCGGCGGGCTACGGCTTCTGGCTCGGCGACGCGTTCGCCTCGGGCGGATCGGTCGGCTACGACCACAAGGCAATGGGCATCACCGCCCGCGGCGCGTGGGAGAGCGTCGAACGCCACTTCCACGAAATGGGCCGCGACACCAGCACCGCCAACTTCACGGTGGCCGGGATCGGCGATATGAGCGGCGATGTCTTCGGCAACGGCATGCTGCTCAGCGAGCGCATCAGGCTGGTCGCCGCGTTCGACCACCGGCACATCTTCCTCGACCCGCGGCCGCAGGCAGCGGTCTCCTACGCCGAACGCCGGCGACTGTTCGAACTGCCCCGCTCGTCCTGGGCGGACTACGATCCCACCCTCATCAGTGCCGGCGGCGGGGTGTGGCCGAGATCGGCGAAAACGGTGCCCCTGAGTCCCGAAGTCCGTGCCGCACTGGGGCTTCCGGAGTCGGTCACGGCGGCGCCACCGAACGAGGTCATCCGCGCGATCCTGCGCGCACCCGTCGACCTGCTGTGGAACGGCGGCGTGGGTACCTACGTCAAGGCCGCCACCGAATCACACGCCGACGTCGGCGACAAGGCCAATGACGGCGTGCGGGTGAACGCCGCCGACGTGCGGGCCACCGTGGTCGGCGAGGGCGGCAACCTCGGATTCACCGCGCGCGGCCGCATCGAATACGCCTGCGGCGGAGGCAGAATCAACACCGACGCCCTGGACAACTCGGCCGGGGTCGACTGCTCCGACCACGAAGTGAACATCAAGATTCTGCTGGACGGCATGATGTCCGCGGGCCGGGTCGACCGGGCCGAACGTGACCGCCTGCTGGCCGACATGACCGCCGAGGTCGGCCGGATCGTCCTGCGGGACAATCGTTCCCAGAACCGGGTCCTGGGCGTGAGCCGGGCCGACGCGGCTGCCCGCATCGGCGTGCACGCCCGCATGATCGCGCAGCTGGAGGCCCGGCGCGGACTGGTCCGGGCCCTGGAGGCGCTGCCCGACGAGAACGAGCTCACCCGGCGCGCCGACAGCGGGCGCGGTCTGACCTCCCCGGAACTGGCGACCCTGCTGGCGCACGCCAAACTCGCGGTCAAGGACGAACTGCTCGCCGGCGACCTGCCCGACGACGCCGCGATGCACGATCATCTGCTCGCCTACTTCCCCGCCTCACTGCGAGAACGCTTCGGCGACAGCGTGTCCGAGCACCCGCTGCACCGCGAAATCGTGGCGACGCAGCTCGCCAACGATGTGATCGACCACGGCGGAATCAGTGTCGTCTTCCGGCTGGCCGAGGACTCCGCGGCCGGCGGGCCGGACGTGGTGCGCGCCTATCTCGTCGCCACCCGCATCTTCGGGCTGCACCGCCTCTGGGACGACATCGCCGCCGGCGGACTGCCGGCGGCGGTCACCAATGGGCTCGTCCGCGCCACGCAGCGGGTGCTCGACCGGGCGGTGCGCTGGCTGCTGGCCAACCGCCCGCAGCCACTCGACATCGCCACCGAGACCGGCAGATTCGCCCCGCGACTGGCGGCACACGCCCACCTGGTCCCGGAATGGCTGCGCGACCGTGAACTGGCAGACCTGCACGGCCGCATCGCCGACTCGATCGACGCCGGGGTGCCGCACGAGCTGGCCGCCCGGGTGCACCTGCTGCTCGACCAGTTCGGGTTGCTCGACATCATCGAGGTCGCCGACGCGGGCGGTCACGAGGTGGCCGACGTGGCCGGGCTGTACTACGCGCTGAGCCAGCAGCTGGGCACAGTGCGCCTGCTGCAATCGGTTTCGCGACTGTCCACCGAGGACCGCTGGGGTTCGATGGCCCGCCTGGCCCTGCGCGACGACCTCTACGGATCCCTGCGCCTGCTGTGCCTGGCGCTGCTGGCGGACCGGCCCGATCCGGCCGAGCCGCCCGCCGACACCATCGCCCGGTGGGCGACCCGCAACGCCACCCGCATCCACCGGACCAGCTCCACCCTCACCGAAATCCTCGAGAGCCCGGCCGCCGACGTGGCCGCCATGTCCGTGGCGGTGCGTCAGATCCGCGGCCTGGTCCGCACGGGGTAACCCCTCAGGAAGTCTGCGCGTCGAAGGTTCCCGCGAGCCGGTAGCGGGAACCGGGATGCAGCAGCCGCGCCGAACTGACCAGCCGATCCTCCGACCACGTACGACGGCGGATCAGCAGACACGGCTCCGACTCGGTGAGCCCGAGCAGGGCGCACTCGTCGGGAGTCGGCAGCACCGCCTCCACCACATGCTCGCCACGACCGAGCGGAGCCACCGACACCAGGTAGGTGTTGGGTGTCGTGGTCGTGAAGTCCTGTTCCAGGTAGCGCGGCGCGAACTCGGGATTCACGAAGCGATCCTCGAGCTGGATGGGCAGCCCGTCCTCGAAATGCACCAGCTTCGAATGGAATACGGGGCTGCCCTCGGCGATGCCGAGATCCTGCGCGATCACCGAATCCGCCGGGCGCTGCTCCAGCGACACCACCTCGGCCCGATGCCGGTGTCCCCGGTCCCCGATCTCGTCGGCGATATTGCGCACCTCGACCAGCGCCGAACTGACCTTCCGCTCGGCCACGAACGTGCCGACACCGGTCAGCCGGACCACCAGACCGTCGGCGCTCAGCTCCCGCAGCGCGCGATTGATCGTCATGCGCGACAGTCCCAGTGCACCGACCAGCTGATTCTCCGACGGCAGCAGCTCGCCCTCCCGCCAGCGCCCCGAGACGATCTGCTCGGTGATCAGATCCTTGACGCGCTGATACGCCGGGGCTGCTCCACGGCCGCGAGCCCGATACAGCGACGCGATATCCACCTCGTCCATCGCCACATTCGTCACCTGTTCCACATCCTGCCCATCGGTGGACACCCGCCCGTTCGGGCCCAAGTGTATCGGCGCTCCGGCGGCGCCCCGCAGCGGTCAGGTGTCTCGGATCCGAGAATCTCTCGCGCCGACGCTGTTCCAGGCGTCGAATCCGGGGTGTTATGGGCGTCACGATCAGCCCATACACAGGAGTCCCGATGACCACCAACCCCACGTCCGGCCCCCGCCCGGTCCGTGCGCCGCGCGGCACCGAACTGAACTGCCTCGGCTGGCAGCAGGAGGGCGCCCTGCGCATGCTGATGAACAACCTCGACCCCGAGGTCGCCGAGCGTCCCGACGATCTGGTCGTCTACGGCGGAACCGGCCGCGCCGCCCGCAGCTGGGATGCCTACGACGCCATCGTGCGCACGCTGACCACCCTGAAAGACGATGAGACGCTGCTGGTTCAGTCCGGCAAGCCGGTCGGCGTGATGCGGACCAGCGAATGGGCGCCGCGCGTCCTGCTGGCCAACTCCAACCTCGTCGGCGACTGGGCCAACTGGGAGCAGTTCCGCAAGCTCGAGGCCGAGGGCCTCATGATGTACGGCCAGATGACCGCAGGTTCGTGGATCTACATCGGCAGCCAGGGCATCCTCCAGGGCACCTACGAGACCTTCGGCGCGGTGGCGCGCAAGCGTTTCGGCGGCACCCTCGCCGGAACCATCACCCTGACCGCCGGCGTCGGCGGCATGGGCGGCGCGCAGCCGCTCGCGGTGACCATGAACGACGGCGTGGCGCTGTGCGTCGACGTCGACGTCACCCGCATCGATCGCCGCATCGCACACGGCTACCTCGACACCAAGGCCGAAAGCCTCGAAGCCGCACTGGAACTGGCCGTCCAGCAGCGCGACGCGCGGGAACCGCTGTCCATCGGCGTGGTCGGCAATGCCGCGGAGATCTTCCCGCGCCTGCTCGCCATGGGCGCGCCGATCGACATCGTGACCGACCAGACCTCGGCCCACGACCCGCTGTCCTACCTGCCGATCGGCGTCGACGTGGCCGACTGGCACCGCCGCGCCGCCGAGGATCCCGCCTGGTTCACCACCGAGGCCCGCAAGTCCATGGCCGCTCACGTCGAGGCCATGGTCGGCTTCCAGGACGCCGGCGCCGAGGTGTTCGACTACGGCAACTCCATCCGCGACGAGGCGCGCAAGGGCGGCTACGAGCGGGCCTTCGAATTCCCGGGATTCGTGCCCGCCTACATCCGGCCGCTGTTCGAAGAGGGCCTGGGCCCGTTCCGCTGGGCCGCCCTGTCCGGCGACCCGAAGGACATCGCCGCCACCGACCAGGCCATCCTCGAGCTGTTCCCGGAGAACGAGCACCTCGAGCGCTGGATCACCATGGCCGGGGAGAAGGTTCACTTCGAGGGCCTGCCCGCGCGCATCTGCTGGCTCGGCTACGGCGAACGCCACCGGGCGGGACTGAAGTTCAACGAGATGGTCGCCTCCGGTGAACTGTCCGCGCCGGTCGCCATCGGCCGTGACCACCTGGACTCCGGTTCGGTGGCCTCCCCCTACCGCGAGACCGAGGCCATGGCCGACGGCTCCGACGCCATCGCCGACTGGCCGCTGCTCAATGCCCTGGTCAACACCGCGTCCGGGGCATCATGGGTGTCGATCCACCACGGCGGTGGAGTGGGCATGGGCCGTTCCATCCACGCCGGCCAGGTGTGCATCGCCGACGGCACCGAACTGGCCGCCCGCAAGCTCGAGCGGGTGCTGTCCAACGATCCCGCCATGGGCGTGATCCGCCACGTCGATGCCGGCTACCAGCACGCGGCCGATGTCGCCGCCACGCGCGGCGTCCGAATCCCGATGCAGGAGAACTGAACTCACATGCACAACGAATCCGGGCAGTGGACGGTCATCGACAATATCGGCGCCCTGGTGACCAATGATCCCGAGATCGGCGCGGGCCCGCTCGGCGTGATCCGGGATGCGGCGGTGGTGCTCGGCGACGGCCTGATCCAGTGGGTCGGCCCGCGGACGCGCCTGCCCGAGGGCAGCGCCGGCACCCGGGTGGACCTGGAAGGCCGCGCCGCCCTGCCCGGATTCGTCGACAGCCATGCGCATCTGGTTTTCGGCGGCGAGCGGTCGGAGGAATTCGCGGCCCGCATGACGGGGGCGCCCTACAGCGCGGGCGGCATCCGGACGACCATCGCCGCGACCCGGGCGGCCACCGACTCGACGCTGAGCGCCAATGTCGCGCGGCTGGTCGCCGAGGCCCTGCGGACCGGAACCACCACGATCGAAACGAAGTCGGGCTACGGGCAGACCGTTGCCGACGAGTTGCGGAGCCTCGAGATCGCCGCCCGGCACACGTCGGAGACGACTCTGCTGGCGGCGCATGTCACGCCGCCGGAATTCGCCGGTCGCACCGACGATTACGTGCGGCTGGTCATCGACGAGATGATTCCCGCGTGCGCTTCGCACGCCGGCTGGATCGACGTCTTCTGCGAGGAGGGCGCCTTCGACGCCGACCAGTCGCGTGCCGTGCTCGAGGCCGGTATCGCGGCCGGGCTCACGCCGCGAGTGCACGGCAACCAGCTCAGCTACGGCGCCGGCGTCCAGCTGGCGGCGGAGCTGGGCGCGGCCTCGGTCGATCACGTCACCTACACCACCGGCGAGGACATCGAGGCGCTGGCGGCGAGCAGCACGGTCGCCACCCTGCTGCCGGGAGCCGACTTCTCCACGCGCAACAAATATCCCGACGCACGAGCCCTGCTCGACGCGGGCGTGACCGTCGCGCTGGCCGCCGACTGCAATCCGGGCACCTGCTACACCACGAGCATCCCGTTCTGCATCGCACTCGCCGTGCGCGAAATGCACATGAGCCCCGACGAAGCCGTGTGGGCGGCGACCGCCGGCGGCGCAGCGGCATTGCGGCGCAACGATATCGGACACATCCGGGTCGGCGCACGGGCCGATCTGATCGCGCTGGACGCACCCTCGCACCTGTATCTGGCATACCGGCCGGGAGTCGCGCTGGTGCGCGAGATCTGGAAGGACGGGCACCGGCTGTGACCGCTGTCGATCATCCGCCCGCCCCCTGGTCCGGTCGCGACGACGGCCCGGGCCCGGCACATCTGCGCTGGCACAGCGCGATATCCCCGTTCACCCCCGAAACCCCGCCCGGGGCAAGCGTTCTGGTCGGATTCCGCAGCGATGAGGGGGTCCGCCGCAACAAGGGGCGGACCGGAGCTGCCGCCGGCCCGGCCGCCCTGCGGCAGGCACTGTCGTCCATGGCGCTACCCGGCCCGGCACGCGTCATGGACGCCGGTGACGTCGCGGTCGAGGACGGGGATCTCGAATCCGGTCAGCGGCGATTGGGCGCGGTGGTGACCGAATTGCTCGACGGCGGGCATTTCGTGACGGTGCTCGGCGGTGGGCACGAGGTGGCCTACGCCAGCTATCTCGGCATCGCCGCCGGGGCCGCGGTCGCGGCCGGGGCGCGACTGGGCGTGCTCAACCTCGATGCCCATTTCGATCTGCGTGCCGACCCGACGCCCAGTTCCGGGACCCCGTTCCGGCAGATGGCCGAGGATGAGGCGGCAGCCGGGCGGGTGCTCAACTACGCGGTGCTCGGCATCTCGCAGCCGAGCAACACCGTGGCACTGTTCGACACCGCCGCGACGCTGGGAGTGCGCTATCGGCTCGACGAGGACTGCACCGTGGCGGATATGCCCGGGGTGCGGGGTTTCGTCGAAGAGTTCCTGGCCACCGTCGATGTCGTGTATCTGACCATTGACCTGGATGTCCTCCCCGCACCGGTCGCGCCCGGGGTCAGCGCTCCGGCCGCGTACGGCGTGCCGCTCGAGGTGATCGAGCGGGTGTGTGACCTGGTCGCGGGCAGCGGCAAGCTGGCGCTGCTGGATGTGGCGGAGCTGAATCCGGAGCTCGATATCGACCACCGGACCGCGCGCACCGCCGCTCGGCTGATCCACCGGACCGTGACCCGGCGCGACGGCCGACTACATTAGTTGCCGTTGTGTAACTACCCACTCTTGACACAGTTGTATAGACAGCCCTATACATATGTGAACGCACTCACAATCCCTGTCGGGCTGCGTTATGAACAACACCAGGGAGTCCGATCCGTGAAAGACATCTCCTCGACCCTGACCCGGGGTCTCACCGCTCGCCACATCCGATTCATCGCACTGGGTTCGGCGATCGGCACCGGCCTGTTCTACGGGTCGGCCGAGGCGATCAAACAGGCCGGCCCTTCGGTGCTGCTGGCCTACCTGATCGGCGGCGCCGTGATCTTCATCGTGCTGCGGGCGCTGGGCGAAATGGCGGTCCGCAACCCGGTGTCCGGATCGTTCGGTGAGTACGCCAGCCAGCACATCGGGCCATTGGCCGGGTTCATGACCGGCTGGACCTACATCTTCGAGATGGTCATCGTGCTGCTGGCCGACACCACCGCCTTCGGTGTCTACATGGGGTTCTGGTTCCCGGATGTCCCCCGGTGGATCTGGGTGCTGGCGATCGTCTTCTTCATCGGCGCGATCAACCTGCTCAACGTCAAGGTGTTCGGCGAGCTCGAGTTCTGGTTCAGCCTGATCAAGGTGGTCGCGATCATCGCCATGATCGCGGGCGGAACCGCCGTGCTGATCTGGGGATTCGGCATCCATGACACCAGCACCGGCCTGTCCAACCTGCACGCCGAAGGCGGATTCTTCGCCAATGGCGTGGGCGGCTTCCTCGGGTGCTTCGCGATCGTCATGTTCGCGTTCGGCGGGTCGGAGATCATCGGCGTCACCGCGGGCGAGGCGGAGAATCCCGAGCGGACGATTCCGCGGGCTATCAACACTGTCCCCGCACGGATCATGTTGTTCTACGTCCTGACCCTGACCGTGATCATGGCCGTCACGCCGTGGAACCAGATCGGCGACGAGGGCAGCCCGTTCGTGCAGATCTTCAAGAGCCTGGGGCTGGGGTCGGCGGCGACCGTGCTGAACGTCGTGGTGATCACGGCCGCGCTGTCGGCCATCAACAGCAATATCTTCGGCGCGGGCCGGATGATGTACGGCATGGCCCTGCGCGGGCAGGCCCCGGCCGTGATGCGGCGGGTCTCCCGCAACGGTGTGCCGTGGATGACCGTCGTGATCATGGTGTCGGCCCTGCTGGTCGGCGTGGTGCTCAACTACCTGATCCCGGACCGGGTCTTCGTGGTCATCGCCTCCATCGCCACCTTCGCCACGGTCTTCGTCTGGCTGATGATCCTGGTGTCCCACTTCCGCTCGCGCCGGCAGATGAGCGCGGAAGAGGCTGCCGCGGTGAAGTTCCCGGTGCCGCTGTGGCCCTACCTGCCGATCTTCGCCATCGCGGGCCTGGCGTTCGTGATCGTCCTGCTCGCCTTCGACGCCGACACCCGGGTGGCGCTCATCGTCGGAGCCGTGTGGCTGGTTCTGCTCGCCGCGGCCTACCGGCTGTGGGTCCGGCCCGCAACGCAACCCGCACCGGTGGCCCTCACGGACCCGGCGCCCGAAATCGCTCTTCCCTGACCGCACAGCTCTTCCTGAGCGCAGAACTCTTCCCTGACCGCAGATTGGATTGGACGACAACACGATGAACGCGAACACCCTCCGGCTTTCCGAGCAGCACGCCGCGGCGGCATCCGACACCGAAGTCGTCGTCGGCGTCGGCGCCCTCACCCCCGAGGACGTGGTCCGGGTCGCCCGTGGCAATGCCACCGTGCGGCTGTCGGAGGACGCGCTCACCGTGATCACGGCGAGCCGCGCCCGGATCGAGGCGCTCGCGGCCGACCCGAAGCCGGTCTATGGCGTATCGACCGGTTTCGGCGCCCTGGCCACCCGGCACATTCCGCTGGAACTGCGAACTCAGTTGCAGCGCAGCCTGGTTCGCTCGCACGCGGCCGGTTCGGGACCCGAGGTCGAGCGTGAGGTGATCCGTGCCCTCATGCTGCTGCGGCTGTCCACGCTGGCGACCGGCCGGACCGGCGTGCGCGTGGAGGTCGCCCAGGCGTACGCCGCGCTGCTGTCGGCGGGGATCACGCCGGTCGTGCACGAGTACGGCAGCCTCGGCTGTTCCGGCGACCTGGCTCCCCTGTCGCACGTCGCCCTGGCGGTGATGGGTGAGGGCATGGTCCGCGACGCTGAGGGCACGCTCATGCCCGCCGCGCAGGCGCTGGCCGCGGCCGGCCTCGAGCCGGTGGTGTTCGCGGAGAAGGAGGGCCTGGCGCTGATCAACGGCACCGACGGCATGCTCGGCATGCTCGTGCTGGCCTGCCACGACCTGCACCGGCTCTTCCGCCTGGCCGACGTGACCGCGTCGATGAGCGTCGAGGGCCTGATGGGCACCGACAAGGTGTTCGCCGCCGACCTGCAGGCCCTGCGCCCGCAGCCGGGTCAGGCGCTCGCCGCCTCGAATATGGTTCGGCTGCTGCAGGGTTCGGGCATCGTGGCCAGCCACGCGACCCCCGACTGCACGGTGGTGCAGGACGCCTACTCGCTGCGCTGTGCCCCGCAGGTCGCCGGCGGCGCGCGCGACACCCTCGCGCACGCCGAACGGATCGCGTCCTACGAATTGTCCAGTGCCGTGGACAATCCGGTGGTCACCCTCGACGGCCGGGTGGAGTCCAACGGCAACTTCCACGGCGCGCCCGTGGCCTACGTGCTGGACTTCCTGGCCATCGTCGTCGCCGATGTGGCCAGCATCAGCGAGCGCCGCACCGACCGCTTCCTGGACCGGGCCCGCAACCACGGCCTGCCGCCGTTCCTGGCCGACGATCCCGGCGTCGACAGCGGCCACATGATCGCCCAGTACACCCAGGCCGCGATCGTCTCCGAGCTCAAGCGCCTGGCCGCGCCCGCGAGCGTGGACTCGATCCCCTCCTCGGCGATGCAGGAGGACCACGTGTCGATGGGCTGGTCCGCGGCTCGCAAGCTGCGCCGCGCCATCGACGGCCTGACCCGGGTGCTGGCCATCGAGGCCCTCACCGCGGCCCGCGCCCTGGATCTGCGGGCTCCGCTGGAACCGTCCCCCGCGACCGCCGCGGTCCGCGATCGGATTCGCGAGGTGGTCGAGGGACCGGGCGCCGACCGCTACCTGGCACCGGAGATCGAAGCGGTCGTGCAGCTGGCGGCCTCGGGCGAGTTGCTGGCCGGCGCCGAATCCGTGGTGGGCCCGCTGTCCTGAGTGCGGGGTTACCCGCCGAGCAGGCCCTTGGCGATGTGGGTGACCTGAATTTCGTTGCTGCCCGCGTAGATCATGAGCGACTTGGCGTCGCGGGCGAGCTGCTCCACCTTGTACTCGGCCATGTAGCCGTTGCCGCCGAAGAGCTGCACGGCCTCCATGGCGACCTCGGTGGCCGCGCGCGAGGAGTACAGCTTCATGGCCGAGGCCTCGGCGAGGGAGACCTTCTCGCCCGCGGCGGTGCGCTCGATGGCGTTGAACACCATGTTCTGCACATTGATTCGCGCGATCTCCATCTCGGCCAGCTTGAGCTGGATGAGCTGGAACTGGGCGATCTCCTTGCCCCACAGCTTGCGCGATTTCGCGTAATCGACGCTGAGCCGGTGGCATTCGTTGATGATGCCCAACGCCAGCGAGGCGATGCCGATGCGCTCGGCGGCGAAAGACTCCTTGGCACTGTCCTTTCCGTCGCCCTTGGCCGGATTCTCGGTTTCGCCGAGCAGCCGGTCGGGGGTGATGCGGACATTGTCGAAGAACAGTTCGCCGGTGGGCGAGGAGTTCATGCCCATCTTCTTGAAGGCGGCGCTCTGGGTGAAGCCGGGCATGCCTTTGTCGAGCACGAAGGTGAGCACCTTGCGGTCGCGGCGGTCGGTGCCGTCCTCCTCGTCCAGCTTGGCGTAGACGACGGTGACGTCCGCGTACGGGCCGTTGGTGATGAAGGTCTTCCGGCCGTTGAGGATGTAGTCCTCGCCGTCGCGGCGGACGTAGGACTTCATGCCGCCGAAAGCGTCCGAGCCCGAATCGGGTTCGGTGATGGCCCAGGCGCCGACCTTCTCGAAGGTGACCAGCTCGGGCAGCCAGCGCTTCTTCTGTGCCAGGGTGCCGCGGCTGCGAATGGTGCCGACGGTGAGGCCGAGGCTCACGCCCATCGAGGCCACCAGGCCCAGGCTGATGCCGGCCAGCTCACTGTTCAGGATCACGCCCATGCTGCCCGATCCGCTGAACCCGCCGCCGGACTTGCCCGGCTTGTTCTCGGCGCCACCCTCTTCCCGCGCGAAGGCCTTCTCCAGCCCTTCCCGGGCGAGCTCGTCCAGGCCGAAGGTCGCGTAGAGCTTGCGGATGGTGTCGAAGGGCGGCAGCGCACCACTTTCCAGCTGCTCGACGTTGGGCTTGATCTCCTTGTCGATGAATCCGCGCAGCGCGTCGCGGAACATCAGGTCTTCGTCGGACCACTGGTACATGAAGGGAACTCCCGAGGGCTCGCGGAACAGTTCCTCCGAATATAGAACACGTTCTAGATCCGCCCGACCGTCGCCCGCGAGCCCCCCGCCAGCTCACTCCGAAAATCGGAGCAGGGTGAGGGAGGGGCGCAGGGCGCGCACGACCGGGGCAGTCGCGACCCGGCGCAGCAGTGGGGAGGCCCATCGGCCCCGCCCGGGCGGCGGGATGAGGTCCTCGGACGCAACGACTCCCGGAATTCGAGTGGGCAGCCGGCGCGCCTGACGGAGGGACTGGCTGGACGGCATCGGTGGGGCGATGTAGCGGTCGCTGAGGCGCACCCTGCCCTTCATCGTCAGCGCACTGAATACGCGCGGGATGGAGTCGTAGAGGAGGATGCCGCCGGGAAAATGTCCGGCCAGGTCCGCGATCAACAGGTGGACCTCGGCGGGCGGGAGGTACATGAACAGGCCTTCGGCGGTGACCACCGCGGGGCCGGATGGCACTTCGTCGAGCCAGGACCGGTCGAGCACCGAGCGGGCCAGGCGGGTGATCGCCGGGGCCGGAGGTAGCAGTCGCTGCTGGGCGGCAACCATTTCCGGCAGGTCGAGGGAGAACCAGGCGGCCGCGGGTTCGCCCAGACGCCAGTACGTTGTTTGCAGGCCCTCGCCGAGTGCGACCACCGGCCCACCGGGGCGGGTGGCGAGGAAGCCGGCGATGATCTCGTCGATCACCATCGCGCGCAACGGGTGGACCTGGCTGGGTGGCCCGAATCGCTCGAAGTCCTCCCCGGCCAGTGCACGGTAGAGCCGGACCGCCTCGTCGTCGGCGTAGCCGGAATCCGGGCGCAGCGCCTCCTCGGCCCGGTTGCGCAGCGTCCACAACGCCGTCTCGGGCACACCCGTCAGTTCGGCTTGGGTCATTTGCCTTCCCTTCCCACAGTGCGTGTTTCGCAATGAAGGCCGACAGGGGGTGCCGTGATTCGCGACAACGCCCGAATCAGCTCGGCGGTGGCGCGTAAGTTGTTGCCGGAAACAGTCATACGCGCACTATCCCGGCCGAGGTGTGTCGGTGGATTGGACAAATGTTCCCGCAGGACGCAGGGCCGCCTCACCATCCGCCAGTTCCTCGTGCTCGGGGAGTGAGCGGCTAAAGGCCCTCGGGCTCAGCGTCCTCCGAGGCGGGCGGCGCGCCGTCGCCGCCTCGGATGGTCCAGAGGAGGCCGTCGAGTTCGTCGGGTTTGATGAGGACGTCTCGGGCCTTGGAGCCTTCCGACGGGCCTACGACGCCACGGGTTTCCATCAGGTCCATGAGGCGGCCGGCCTTGGCGAAGCCGACGCGGAGTTTGCGTTGCAGCATGGAGGTGGAACCGAATTGGGAGGTGACGACCAGTTCGATGGCCTGCAGGAGGAGGTCGAGGTCGTCGCCGATGTCGGGATCGACGTCCTTCTTCTCGCCGGCCTTGGCGGCGGTGACGCCCTCCTGGTAGTCGGGTTCGGCCTGGGTTTTGGCGAAGTCGACGACGGCCGCGATCTCCTCGTCGGAGATGAACGCGCCCTGCAGACGGGTCGGTTTGCTTGCCCCCATGGGCAGGAACAGGCCGTCACCCATGCCGATGAGCTTCTCCGCGCCCGGCTGGTCCAGGATGACGCGCGAGTCGGTCAGCGACGAGGTCGCGAAGGCCAGGCGGGACGGGACATTCGTCTTGATCAGACCGGTGACCACGTCCACCGAGGGCCGCTGGGTGGCCAGCACCAGGTGAATGCCTGCGGCACGGGCCTTCTGGGTGATGCGGACGATGGCGTCCTCGACATCACGCGGCGCGGTCATCATGAGGTCGGCCAGCTCGTCCACGATGGCCAGGATGTACGGGTAAGGGCGGTAGACCCTTTCGCTGCCCAGCGGCGCGGTGATCTGGCCGGACTTCACCTTCCGGTTGAAGTCGTCGATATGGCGGACCTTGTTGGCCTGCATGTCCTGATACCGCTGCTCCATCTCCTCCACCAGCCAGGCCAGCGCCGCCGCGGCCTTCTTGGGCTGGGTGATGATGGGGGTGATCAGATGCGGAATGCCCTCGTAGGGCGTCAGTTCCACCATCTTGGGGTCGATGAGGATCATGCGGACCTCATCGGGGGTGGCCCGGCACAGCAGCGAGACCAGCATGGAGTTGACGAAGCTGGACTTACCCGAACCGGTCGAGCCGGCCACCAGCAGATGCGGCATCTTGGCCAGGTTGGCCGCCACGAACTCGCCCTCGATGTTCTTGCCCAGACCGATCACCAGCGGATGATGGTCGTTGCGGGTGGTCGAGGCCTTCAGCACGTCGGCCAGGCGCACCAGTTCGCGGTCGGCGTTCGGCACCTCGATGCCGACGGCCGACTTGCCCGGAATCGGCGCCAGCAGACGGACATTCTCGGTCGCCACCGCGTAGGCGATATTGCGGGCCAGGGCCGTGATCTTCTCGACCTTCACGCCGGGTCCCAGCTCCACCTCGTAGCGGGTGACCGTCGGGCCGCGCACGAAACCGGTGACCGCGGCGTCGATCTTGAACTGCACCAGCACCTCGGTGATGGCCTCGATCATGGATTCGTTTGCCGCACTGCGCTTCTTCGGCGGATCGCCGTCGGTGAGCAGCGACAGCGACGGCAGCGTGTAATCGCCGTCCACCTCGCGGTCGGTGACGAACTCCAGCTGCTGCGGCTCCGGCGGCGGCGGGGTCTGGTCGACGACCTTCGCGACGGCCTTGCGCGGCTTGGGCTTCGGCTTCTCCTCCGGCGCGGCGATGTCCTTGGCGTCCTGCAGCGGCGGCTCACCGATGATCTCGGTGACCGCGTCGGAACCCGCGAACTCGTCGGTCGGATAGTTCTCCGACGGGGTGCGGCCGCGGCGCTTGCGCACCTCGGGACGGTGCATCGGGAAGCCGTCGGCGTCATAACTGTCGGAGTCGTAGAGGCCGCGTTCCTCGGAGTAGCTCTCGTATTCATCGCCGCCCGCGCCGGTGCCGAAGATCTCCCGCAGCCGGGCGGGCACATCCCGCACCTGGGTGCCGGTGATCAGCAGCAGCCCGAAACCGATGGCCAGCATGAGCAACGGCACCGCCAGGAAGGCGCTCAGCCCCTCACCCAGCGGACCACCCACCACATAGCCGACGAATCCGGCGGCATGCGCGCGACCGTGCGCATCGGACGGCGAACCCGCCGCCAGATGCCACAGACCCAGCACCGGCAGCCCGGCCAGCAGACCGCCCAGCACCAGCC
Organism: Nocardia sp. NPDC059228; assembly: GCF_042754245.1. NCBI lineage: Bacteria > Bacillati > Actinomycetota > Actinomycetes > Mycobacteriales > Nocardiaceae > Nocardia > Nocardia sp. NPDC059228. The sequence continues at coordinate 131,985 of NZ_JBHZAL010000012.1, forward strand.
GGGGCCGGATCTCCGGCTGCGGCTCGGTCCGCATCAGAATCACCGCGATGGCCACCGCCACGAACGGCAGTGCCGCCGAGGCGGATCCGGCCACCGCGCGCACCACGGCATCCACCCAGTGCCCGACCGGACCGCCCGCCGACATCCACACCGCCGCCGCGATCACGAAGGCGAAAGCCACCAGCCCCAGCGCGATCCCATCGCGCCGATGCCCGTGCTCGATCTCCCCGGCCCGGCTGACCGCCCGCGTCGTCGCGCCCAGCCCCCGCGCCATCATGGTCCAGCCGCTGGTGACGCCCCGCCGAACCACCGCCAACGGTGCGGTATTCGACCCGCGCCGCGGAGCGGGCCGCCGCGCCGGCGCCTTCTGTCCCGCTCCCCCGCGCCCCTTCGCGGGGGTGCGTGGGCTGCGCGCGCGGGCCTGTGCAGGAGCCTGCCCCCGCGTAGCCGCCGCTCGCGAACGTGACGTTCCGGTGCGGGCCTTACCTGCCATGCGTCCCAGGCTAGCCGCAACAGCACCACCCGGACCATCCGCAACACCCGGCCCACCCGAATCAGAAACTGTGGCGCTCACAACCAAAAACCCGCGCCGACGGCGGGATCACCCGACTGGAAGCGGCCCGAAACCACCGGTCACACTACGGCGCGCCCGGGCTGTACCGCGGCCCATTCGCGCGCCGGAAAACGGCCACGGCCTGCAGCGTGGCCGGATCAGCGAGTCGCGGGGAGGGCGGTCCAGGTGGTGAGAGCGGTGTCGAAGTCAGGGATCTGGCTGCTCGCGGTGCGGTAGCACTCGGCGGCGTCGAGGGTGCGGCCCAGGCGGCGCAGGGCCGTGTAGCGGACCAGCAGGTTGTGGGTGTGGGCGGCGCCGCCGGCCGAGATCCGGGTGGCCTCGGCGCGTTGGGCGTGGTCGGCGGCCTGGGCGTAGCGGCCGGCGGCCAGATCGGCGCGCGCGGCGCGGGCGTGGATCACCGATTCGAAGCGGGTGTTGCCGAAGCGGCGAGCGGTGACCAGGGCGGCATCGAAAAGGCGGGCGCCGCGGTCGGCGTCGCCCTCGCTGCTGAGGATCCAGGCGGCCTCGGTCAGGCCCCACACCACATTGCGGCGCACCCCGGACTCGTTGTCGCCGACCACCGCCCGCGCCGCGGCGGCCAGGGAGTCGCGGTTGCGGCCGGCCGCCGAATAGGCCCGGGCGAGCAGCGAATACGCGACGCGGACGCACTCGGAGCTGTCGGCGCGTCGGTAGTAGGTGAGGGCGGTCGCGAAATGCGTTGTGGCGCGGGCCGGGTCGCCGTCGTGCAGGGCGAGCACGCCCGCGAAGCCCTGAATCGCGCCGGAGGTCCAGGGATCGATATCCGGATCGTCGTCGGCGAGCAGTCCGCGCACGTGCACGGCCGCACCGTGCGGCTCTTCCAGTTCCGCGGCCAGCGCGAAGACCAGCGCCAGCCGGGCCCGGCGGGCGGCCACGATGTCACCGTCGGAGGTGATGGCCTGCACCAGCTCTTCGAGGACCTTGACCAGGTCGACGGTGGCGTCACAGGCCAGTCCCGTCTCCGCGACGGTCAGCGCCAGGTCCGCCGCCAGCACCCGATGCCGGGGCGTCCCCGCGACCGCCAGCCGGTAGACGGCGGCCAGATTGCGGCGCTCGATGGTGAGGAAGTCGCGGGTCGAGTCCAGATCGCCGAGGCGGGTGCCGGGGTGCCCGGTGGGCGCGAGACGCAGCCGCAGACCCGGATGCCGCACGCGCAGAACCGTTTTCATGGTGGCCAGGTAGTAGTCGAGCAGGCGGGCGGTGACATCGAGTTCGCGCTCGCGGTCGGGACGGCCGAGCGCGAACAGGCGCATCAGATCGTGATAGTGATAGCGGCCCCGGCCGACCGATTCCAGCATGCCGCGGTCCACCAGCTCCTCGCACAGATCCTCGGCCACCGATTCGACGGTGTCGAGGACGGCGGCGGTGGCGGCCAGCGAGAGCTCGGGCAGATCGGCGACGGCGAGCAGCCGGAAGGCGCGCGCCGTGTCCGGCGGCAGTTGCTCGTAGCCCGCGCGGAAGGCGGCCGTCAGCGCCAGGTCCCCGGCCCGGAAGCGGTCCAGGTCATGGCGTTCGGCCGCGAGCCGGTCCGCCTCCGAGACCACTGTCCACTGCGGCCGGGCCGCCACCCGCGCGGCCACGATGCGCACCGCCATGGGCAGCAGGCCGCACAGTTCCACGATGCGGCGCACCGCCTCGGGTTCGGCCGCCACTCGCGCCGCGCCGACGATGCGGGTGAACAGGGTGACGGCCTCCTCGGGTTCGAGCACCGTCAGAGCCGCGGACCGCACACCGGGGAGGGCAGTGAGCGGGCGGCGCGCCGTCACCAGCACCGCGCAGCCGGAGTCCCCCGGCAGCAGCGGCGCGACTTGCGCTGCGTCGCAGGCATTGTCGAGCACGACCAGCAGGCGGCGGCCGCTACTGGCGGACCGGAACAGCGCGGCCCGCTCGGCAACGCCGACCGGAATCTCCTTCTGCGCCACGCCCAGTGCGCGCAGGAACGCGCCGAGCACGTGCTCCGGTTCGGCCGGCGTCGCGCCCGCGCCGAACAGATCCACGTACAGCTGGCCGTCCGGGTACAGGTCCCGGATCCGGTGTGCCACATGCAGAGCCAGCGCCGTCTTGCCGACCCCGCCCATCCCGGAGACGGCCACGATCGGCCGGGTCGCGCCGAGCACGGCGCACAACTCCCGCACCAGATCATGACGGCCCGTGAAATCGGCTGTGTCGGGTGGCAATTGGGCCGGCCTGGGCGCGACGACGGCGATCGGCGCGGTCTCCGCTGCCACGGTGGGCAGCTCGTCGGCCAGGATCTGGCGATGCAGCTCCGCCAACGCCGGACCCGGCTCGATGCCCTGCTCGGCCACCAGCAGCCTGCGAATGCGCTGGTATTCCTCGAGCGCCTCGGTGCGTCGGCCCGCCCGGTAGAGGGCCGTCATCATGAGCCCGCGCAGCCGCTCGCTGTGCGGATCACCGGTGATGAGCGCGGCCAATTCGGCCATGGCGTGCGAGAAGTCGCCGCGCTGCACGGTGAGCTCGAGGAGATCCTCGGTGAGGACGCGGTGCAGCCGCCGCAGCCGCGCGCGTTCGGCCGCGGCCCACGGCCCGGGCACGCCGGTCAGCGGATCACCGCGCCACGCGCCCAGCGCGTCACGCAGCGCGACGTCGGCGGTCTCCAGGCAGCCGGCGGCGCGCGCCTCGGCCGCCTCGCCACGCAACCGGTCGATGCGGTCGACATCCAGAAGCAGCGGTCCGTCCAGGCGATAGCCGCGCGCTTCCGACGACAGCAACACGGACTGCTGCACGGCCAGATGCTTGCGCAGCGCCCACGCGTAATTCCGGAGCGCGCCCACCGCCGAGCTCGGCCGTTCAGCACCCCAGATGCCGTCCACCAGTTCCTCGACCGACACCGTGCGCCCGCGCGCGCACGCCAGCATGGCAAGCGCCGCCTGCTGTTTGGGCGGCATGGGCGGAATCGGCACGCCATCGGCCCTCAACTCGACCGGTCCGAGAACCGCCAGTTGCCAAGACATTGCCTACCACCTCATCACACACGGGCCGCTGCCGAGGACGCAAGCTACCGCTCGACGCGTGATCGTTTCATGACCGGTGGGCGCGCTGCCACTCCCGCCGGGCGGGCGGTCGCGACGGCGGACGGGTCAGACGCTGCGGTCGAGGGCGTGCACCAGTGCCACGTCGTCCGGGGCGCCGGTGGCCTCGAGCCGAACGGCATTGCGGCCGAAGGCATGCAGCAGCAGCTCCGAGGGCGGCCCGGCCAGCACCACCGTGCGGTCACCGGCCTGGCGGGCGACGGTGCGGCGGCCGTCGGGCGTGGAGAGCGCGACAGTAACCGGCGATTTGCGATATGCCATGCGCGCCAAGCCCGTCAGCACCTTCCAGAGCTGGTTCTCATCGGCGGCGGACAGCGTGCGCGGCACCCAGCCGGGCGCGGCACGGCGAACGTCCTCGTGGTGGACGAACATCTCGGTGGTGTTCATCAGCGAGTCGACCGGGCGCAGGAGCAACGGCGGGCCGCTGCGCACCTCGTCGAGCAGGTCGGCGAACGGGCGCTGGGTGACCTTGCGCTGCACGCTGTCCAGATAGGAGGCGAAGGGCTTCAGCAGGATGCCGGGGGCGGCGTCGGGACGGCGTTCCCGGACGACCAAGTGCGCGGCCAGGTCTCGGGCCGTCCAGTCGCCGCACAGGGTGGGCGCGTCCGGGCCGGCTTCGGCCATCGCTTGAACCAGGGCCTGGCGCTCCCGTTGAGCCAAAGTCATAAGGGGAACCTTAGTCGGGAAGGTCCGAATGCGCACGGCCGCGTCAAGGGAACCACCCGGTCCTTCATAAGGACGGGAGTCGATCGTGATCGCGGCTTCCGGTTGTGCCAGTGCGGCCGGCCGCGACGCCCCGCTCGAGGACACCGCACAAAACACAGATCCGGGTTGGCGTCAACCTTTCCGTATCGGTAGCTTGATCCCTCGGTCCATAGGGTCGTGGATCCGAAAGCACAAGAAGGGCAACACTTTGAAGAAGATTGTCAGCGGCGCAGCCGTGATGGTCGCGGCCGCCGGCTCCCTGCTGGCCGCGACCGCGGCTCCCGCCAATGCCTACCAGGACTACTACTACTACGGCGCCATCGCGCTGTCTCCGTCCACGGGTCATATCGGCTACTCCTACGACTATTCCGACAGCCCCTCGGCGCAGAATGCCGCCATGAGCTCGTGCCCCCAGGCCGACTGCCACATCGTGGCGCGCTTCGCGAACGGCTGCGGCGCGATCGCCTACTCGTCGCGCGACGGCTACTACACCTTCGGCGCGGCCTCCTCGCGCAGCGCGGCCAAGAGCCAGGCGCTGGGCCGGAACTCCGGCGACGCCACCATCATTCACTGGAACTGCACCACCGGCTACGAGCTCTGATCCGACGGCGTCATTCCACAACAACGGGGAGAATTTCGTTGAAGCACACCATCTTTCGCGCGACGGCTGCGCTGATGCTGGCCACCTCGGCCTTCGGCCTTGTCGCCTGCAGCAAGTCCGATGACAGCACCAAGGCCGCGTCCACCACCTCCGCGGCCGCCCCGGCCGGCAAGTTCGACGGCAGCACCGAGGGCGACGGCAAGATCACCGGCGCGGCCCCCGCCCCCACCACGGTCGCGGATCTGCCCAAGCCGAGCGTGCAGGAACTGAACGACAAGGTCACCAAGGCGTTCGACCCGTCCATCGACTCCAAGACCAAGACCGACTGGATCGAGGACGCCGCCCTCGACCCGCAGCTGGCCCAGAAGCTGGTCGACGCCGCCAAGGCCAACAAGGTCACCATCAAGATCACCAACGTCGGCGACCCGGCGAACGGCAAGCTCAAGGCCGACGCCGACGTCACCATCGACGGCAAGCCGGTCCAGAACGCCACGGTCTCCTTCGTCGCCGACGGCAGCGACTGGAAGATCGACCACAACTACGCCTGCAGCATCGTCAAGGCCGCGAAGCTCGATTCGGCCGCCTGCCAGGACAAGTAGAAACTCTTGTAGTTCCCCGCCCCAGGTGGAGGAACCCCCGGCGGGAGACCCGCCCAGTTTTGCCGCCCCCGACAGCAGCACCGTCGGGGGGCGGAGCTGCATTCGCAGCGGATTCGGCCGTGCGACAAGCGAAACCGCCCGAGCAGCGGAATGCTGCTCGGGCGGTTGAGTTTTCGGTTGCTCGCCGGGTCAGACGCCGATGACCGTGGGGACGATCATGGGGCGGCGGCGGTAGGTCTCGGCCACCCAGCGGCCCACCACGCGGCGGACGGACTGGGCGATGCGGTGGGTGTCGGTGACACCTTCGACCGCCAGGCGATGCAGTTCGTTCTCGACGAGTTCCTGAGCGCCGGAGAGCGCCTCCGGGTCGTCGGAGAAGCCGCGGCCACTGACCTCCGGTGTGCTGACGGCCTTTCCGGTGGCCGAGTCGACGGCGACATTGATGGAGATGAAGCCGCCCTCGCCCAGGACCAGGCGATCGGAGAGGGTGGACTCGCCGACGTCGCCGACCGAGAGGCCGTCCACGTAGACCTGGCCGACCGGGACGCGGCCGGAGATGGAGGCGATGCCGTCCACCAGGTCCACCACCACGCCGTTCTCGGCCAGGATGACCCGCTCCTCGGGCACGCCGGTGGCCACCGCGAGCGCGCCGTTGGCGCGCAGGTGCCGCCACTCGCCGTGCACGGGCATGGCGTTGGTCGGGCGGACCGCGTTGTAGAGGTAGAGCAGCTCGCCCGCCGAAGCATGGCCGGAGACATGGACTTTCGCGTTCTGCTGGGTGACGACCGTGGCGCCCAGGCGGGCCAGGCCGTTCACGACCGCGAAGACCGCGTTCTCATTGCCGGGGATCAGCGAGGAGGCCAGCACCACCAGATCGTCCGGGCGGATATTGATCTGGCGGTGGTCGCCGCGCGCCATGCGCGACAGCGCCGACAGCGGTTCACCCTGCGAGCCGGTGGAGATCAGCACCAGCTTGTGCACCGGCAGGTTGGCGGCCTGATCCAGGTCGACCACCAGGCCGTCCGGAATGTCCAGGTAGCCGAGGTCCTGCGCGATCTGCATATTGCGGACCATGGACCGGCCCACGAAGCACACGCGGCGGTCGTAGCGCTGCGCGACATCCACCACCTGCTGGATGCGGTGCACGTGAGAAGCGAAGGAGGCCACGATGACCCGGCCCTTGGCCTTGCCGATCACATTGTCGAGCACCGGGCCGATCTCACGCTCGGGCGTCACGAAGCCCGGCACCTCGGCATTGGTGGAGTCGACCAGGAACAGGTCCACGCCCTCGTCGCCGAGGCGGGAGAAACCGGCCAGGTCGGTGAGGCGGCCGTCGAGCGGCAGCTGATCCAGCTTGATGTCGCCGGTGTGCAGCGCGATGCCCGCGGGCGTGCGGATGGCCACCGCGATGGCGTCCGGGATCGAGTGGTTGACCGCGAAGTACTCGCAATCGAACGCGCCGTGCTGGGTGCGCTCGCCCTCGGTGACCTCGATCAGGTTGGGCTGCAACCGATGTTCGCGGCACTTGGCCGCCACCAGCGCGAGGGTGAACTTCGCGCCGATCACCGGAATATCGCGCCGCAGGCGCAGCAGGAACGGCACCGCGCCGATGTGATCCTCGTGACCGTGGGTGAGGATGACCGCGGCGATATCGTCCATGCGGTTCTCGATCGGACCGAAGTCGGGCAGGATCAGGTCGACGCCGGGCTGCTGATCCTCCGGGAACAGCACACCGCAGTCGACGATCAGCAGCTTGCCGTCGTACTCGAAAACGGTCATGTTGCGGCCGATTTCACCGATGCCGCCGAGCGCGAACACCCGCAGGCCGCCCTTGGGCGCCTTGGGCGGGGTGCCCATCGCGTGCGGGTCGCGCGGGGCCGGGGCCGGCTCGCGATCGCGGCCACCCTGCCGGGACCGGCTGCCGCCGCGCCGGGTGCGGTCGCCGCCGCGGCCGCCACGGCTGCCACGCTCCCGAACCGGTTCGGCCGCAGCCGATTCCGTGCGCGGGGCGGCGGCTTTCACCGATTCCTGCGGCGCGGCAGCGGTGCTCACCTGCGCGGCGGGTTCCGCCTGGGCCGGAGCCGGCGCGGGCTGCACGGGAGTCTCCGGAGCCGGGGCGGGCGCACCGGCGGCGCGGCTGGCGGTACGGCGGGGGCGACGAGCGGGGCCGGTCATGCAATCACCCCGGCCGCGCGCAGATCCATCGCGAGTTCGTCGAGTTGATCCTGGGTCGGCATGAGTTGCGGCAACCGTGGTTCCCCGGTCTCGACGCCGAGCAGGCGCAACGACCCCTTGGTCATGGCGACGCCGCCGAGGCGGGCCATCGCCCGGTTCAGCGGGGCCATGCTCACATTGATCTCCCGGGCCCGCGCCACGTCGCCGGCGCGGTAGGCGTCGATCAACGCGCGCAGGCGGTCCGGCACGAGATGGCCGATGACGCTGATGAATCCGGTCGCGCCGACCGACAGCCACGGCAGGTTGAGCACGTCGTCGCCGGAGTAGAAGGAGAGCCCGGTCTCCGCGATCAGCTCGGCGCCGGCGCCCAGGTCGCCCTTGGCGTCCTTGACCGCGACGATGCGCGGGTGCTCGGCGAGCCGGCGAATGGTGTCGGTGGCGATGGGAACCACCGAGCGCGGCGGAATGTCGTACAGGGTGACCGGCAGGTCGGTCGCGTCCGCGACGGCGGTGAAGTGGGCGAACAGGCCGTCCTGGCTGGGACGCGAGTAGTACGGAGTGACGACCAGCAGGCCGTGCGCGCCCGCGCGCTGCGCGTTGCGGGCCAGTTCGATGCTGTGCGCGGTGTCGTAGGTGCCGGCGCCCGCGATGACGGTGGCACGGTCGCCCACAGCGTCCACGACGGCGTGCAGCAGATCGAACTTCTCGGACTCGGTAGTGGTCGGCGATTCCCCGGTGGTGCCGGAGATGGCGAGCAGATCGACGCCACCGTCGATCAGGCGGGCGGCCAGCGCGACACCGGCATCGACGTCGAGCTTGCCTTCGGCGGTAAAGGGGGTCACCATCGCGACACCTACTGTGCCGGACGCGTGCAGCTCGGTTCGCGTCGATTCACCGTTCGTCATAGTCAGAAGGCTACAGCCTCGCCGGAACGGGATTTGCATCGTTATACCCGAACCGTGCCCGGCGCGATGGTGATTCGCGTCAAGCGACCACTTCTGGCGTCAGAAGTTTCCTTGAATGACGTCAATGACGACGTCACACTGGTGTCATGGATCTCAATAAATACACCGCCCAGCTGCGCGAGAACCTGATTGCCGCCGCGGCACTCGGCGATGAGAAAACCCAGACTACGGCCGCCGCCCTGGCCGCCGCCACCGAGAACTCCGCCCGGCTGGTCCTGCTGGCCGCGCTCTCGGAACTGGCCGCCGAGGTGAGCACGACCCTCCCCGACCGCACGGTGCACGTGTCGGTCGACGGGACCGACGCCCACGTCGACGTGCGCAAGACCGCGGGCGAGGAGGAGCACCCCACCTTCGACGAGGTCACCGGTGACATCAGCCGGGTGACGTTGCGGCTGGTCGAGCAGATCAAAGCCCGTGCCGAGGAGGCGGCCGCGCAGAGCGGGCAGTCGCTGAACTCATGGCTGTCGACCACCGTTCAGTCCGCGCTGCGTGACCAGATGAAGCGGGGTGGCCCCGGCCGCTGCGATGCCCCCTGACCGATCGATCGGTGATACCCCCCGAACCGATCAATCGGTGATGGTCGTGACCTTGCCGTCGGTGTCGATCTCGGTGCGGCGATCCTCGTCGGGGGCCGTCGCCAGCACGGTGGCCAGTACGTGACGGCCCAGCGGCAGCACCCGGACCGTGATGCGGCCGGCGTTGATGGCGTCGAGTTCCCTTGTGGCGGCATCGATCACGCGCTTGCGCACCCATTCGGGGACGCCCGCGAAACCGCCGTCGTCGAGGAGCACCACCTCCACGCCACGCGCCCGCGCACCCCGGGCCGCGCCGCTGAGCTCGTCGGTGACCAGCTGCGGTGCGCGCAGGCCGTCGCGGAGTTCGGCCTCCAGCAGCCGGCATTCCTCACGTTCGGCAGCGGTCAGCTCCGCGCCGTCCGCGATGCGTTCCAGGATCGGCCGGGCCACCCGGTCCAGGCGGGCGAGCTGACGCGTGCGCTCACTGTCCGCGGCGGCCATGGTGGCCTCGGCCGCGGCCCGCATCATGGCGTCCTCGCGCAGGATCCGCAGTGACCGCTGCATGGGGCGCATGACCGCCGTGAACACCGAGATGGCGGTGACGGTGCCGACCGGGACCAGCGAGCCGACCAGGGTGCCGGGTTGCAGATGCGAGCCCAGGCCGAGGGCCACCAGCACCGTCGCGACGGCGATGACGCCGAGCCACGCGGTGCGAATCCGCCCGCGCAGCACCAGGACCGCGAGGACATAGGACGAGGCGAAGGCCGACCACACCGACTCGTTCGGCAGATCGTGGGTGGGGGTCATGACCGTCAGGGCGGTGGCGACCGGCGGTGCGGCGGCCGCGTACAACGCCACCGGAATCGGCAGCGGGTCCACCGGAATCGCGGTGACCAGCGCGCCCGCGCTGAGCATGAGCACCAGACTCGCGAAGGCCGCCCACGGCGGTGACTGGCCGAAATTGCGCATCATGTACAGCGCGATGACGGCCTCGAGGATGAGCAGGAACAGCCAGGCGGTGCTGCCGCGCAACCCGAGCAGATCGCGCAGCCCGAACCGAGGTTCCAGATCGATGCCGGAGCTGTCAGCGTGAGCCATCGCCACCCCATACCAGTGTCACGGTGGTGCCTTCGCCCGGCTGGGATTCCACGAACGCCGAGCCGCCGGCCAGCTGGCGCATGCGGCCCAGGATGCTCATGGAGATGCCGAGGCGGTCGGCGGAGACGGCGGCCAGGTCGAAACCCGCGCCGTCATCGCTGAAGACGATGCGAATGCTGCCCGCGCTGACCGTGGCGGTGACGGTGCGGCGCACCTCCCGGCCCGGAACGGCGGCGTGGCGCAGGCTGTTTCGCACCGCCTCGGTGAGCGCGGCGGCAATGGTGCTGGCCGAGTGCACGGGCATGCGCAGGTCGTCGTAGCCGGGCCAGGTGCGGGTGGCGAAGCGGATGCTCGGATTGATCTCCTGCACCGCGGCCCGCAGGAACAGCACCGCCGAGCGGGCGTCGAGCAGGTCGGGATCGCGCTGGGCGCCGCGGCATTCGTCGAGCTGCTCCAGGGTGCGTTCGGCCTGGCGTTGCAGCACATCGGATTTGGTGCCGGCCCGGGACGCCTCGAGCAGGGTGGAGAGCACGGCGTCGTGGATGAGGGCGGCGAAGCGGGCGCGCTCACGGTCGCGGGATTGGGCGGCGGCCTGGGCGGCGGCGCGGCGGCTGGTGATGGCGGATTCGCGGTCGACCCGGGCCGCGGCGCCGGTGGCGGCGGTGCCGCACCAGACGAACAGGGCCGCCAAACCCGCTGAGCGCAGGAAGTTCTCGGTCACATGCTGCGGGGTGACCGAGCTGAGCGTGTACACGGTGGCCAGCGCCGCCGAGGTCGCGGCGGCGAGCAGATAGATCACGGTCACCCGGCTGGACCAGGCCAGCACCGCCGCGGTGACCGCCAGCGCGGTCACCCGGTACGGCCACACCGTGGTGGCGTCCACAGTGTGAATCTCCAGCCCGAACGGGATGGAGGCCAGGGCGCCCAGGAAACTCAGTGCCGCACAGCCGCAGACGAAGCGGATGGCCCGCGGACCCGACACCGCCGACACCACGGCGATGATCGGATACCAGCCGAAGGCCAGCACCACCGCGGTCACCGTCCACCAGCCCGGTGCGTAGCGGCCCTGTTCGGCCACCTCCGGCAGTTCGACGCCGCCGACGATGATGCCGGCGATGCCGATGGAGATGCCCAGCCGCCGCATGATGCGGTCGTAGGCCGCGGTGGCCGGGTCCTCCCGCATGCTGAGGCGGGCGCGCAGGCGCTGGGTGAATGCCGCGAGGGACGGCATCGGCCGGGGTGCGGCCCGGGATTCGAGGGTGCCCGAGGCCGTCATGTCCGCGGATTCCGCTCGGGAACGGGCAGCCACCCGTCCTCGACGGCCCGCTTGTACAGATCGGTCTTGGTGGGGGCCGGGCGGCCGGCGTCGGCGTACTTCTGCCGGATGCGGCCCAGATAGTCGTTGACGGTCTGCTCGGACAGGCCGGTCATGCGGGCGACCCGCGAGGCCTTCTCCCCCGACGCGTACAGCTGCAGCACCTGCTGCTGACGCGGGCTCAGCCCGACATCGGACAGCTGCGGGTCGCCGTCGATGGCGGCGGCCCAGTCGGTGGTCACCACCTGTTCGCCGTGCGCGGCCCGGCGTACCGCCGCGACCACCGTCGGCATGTCCTCGGACTTGCGCACCACACCCAGCACGCCCGCCCGGGCGGCCGATCGCACCAGGAACGGATTGTCCGCCCCGGTGAACACCAGCACCTCGATCCCCCGCGCGCGCAGCGCCCGCACATTGTCATCGGGCGAGGACCCGTCCGCGAGCCGCAGATCCAGCACCACCAGATCCAATCGCGGCCCCGCCGACAGCAATTCCGCCACGGTCCCCGCCGTGATCACCAACTCCAGATCGGCTTCCGGGGCCAGCATGGCCGACAACCCGATTGCCACCGACTCATGGTCCTCGACCAGCCCGATGCGGCGTATCCCCGACTCTTGCGCCTCCACGGCGGCCGTCACCTCTTCCCACACTCCCAAGTGACGTTCCCCGAGAACGCCCCCTCGAGTATGACGGGCGAGCCGCCGAATATGTCAGCCACCAGAAATCGGGGGCTCAACCCATCAACTGTGCGGCGATGGTGGCCCCCAATTCCCAGCAGCGCTCGATCTCCGCCTTCTCCGGCTTCCCCAACACGATCACCGGCGCGGCCGCTTTCTCCCAGCCGAGTCCGGTCGTCGCGCTCTCGACACTCCGCTCGGCCCCCTCGGTCCCTTGATTCCCGTGGATATACAGCCCATAGGGCCGGCCCCGGGTCGAATCCAGGCACGGGTAATAGAAGGTGTCGAATGCGTGCTTGAGCGCTCCACTCATGTAGCCGAGATTCGCGGGCGTCCCCAGCAGGTACCCGTCCGCCGCGAGCACATCACTCGCCGTCACGCCCAGGGCGGCCCGCCGTACGACGTCGACCCCTTCGATCTCGGGATCCGTGGCGCCCGCCACCACCGCCTCGAACATCTCCTGCATGAACGGCGACGGCGTGTGATGAATGATCAACAGAGTCGGCACATCCCGAGCCTAACCCTCCTTTGCCGCCCAGCCCGGCCCCTCGGCCGTCTGGCGGCGGCCCCGATCCGCGCACCGGTCGAGGCCGCGAGAGTTTGTAGTTCACACAGTGGTGAACGCGCTGCAACATCGGTCTGAACGCCTGAGCCGTTGTGGCCGAGCCGGTATCGGACTCCATGTTCCCGCGCCTCGGCAATTGGCCGCGGCAGCGGCCGTGACCGGGGGCGATGACGGACGCAACCCTCCACCTCAGAGTTCGCTGCGACTTCATCGAGGATTGCGGTAGGATTCCCGCATCACCGAAACACGTTCCAGCGAAACATATCTCGCGGATGGACGTGTCCGGGAAGTGAACGCTGATCATTGACTCGAAACTGGAGTGCTGCTGGCGAACTGAAGACGGCATCGATGTATCCGATTGCCCGGCAAGTGGATACGCGCCACCAGCATTCCAGCAGCAATACCGACCGTTCTCGATCCTGTGTGATCGTTGCACCGAGGGTCGTGGAACTGGTCGCATTTCATCCGTCCATGGGAGCTACACCTTGGTAACTGACATGTTCGAGGCCGCATGAGGCTGTATTCGCCCGAGTTCACCGCCGACCCCCGCACCGTGTACGACCGGATGCGGCGCGAGCACGGCCACCTCGTCCCGGTCGAAGTGGCAACCGGAGTTTCGGCGACGCTGGTGATCGGATACCGTGCGGCACTGCGTATTTTGAGTGACCCCGATCGCTTTCCCTCCGATCCGAGAGCCTGGGAGTCGAGCCTCCCCGAGAACTGTCCCGTCCTGCCGATCATGGAGTGGGGGACGATCGGTTCCGGCGCGGAGGAGGAGCACCGCACACGCTATCGGCCCGCCTACCTCGAGACACTGCGCGCCGTCGATCTCTTCACCTTGCGGCGCGAGGTCGAGGCCGCCGCGGTGCCGTTGATCAACGAATTCTGCAGTGCGGGAAAGGCCGACCTGCTCGACCAGTTCGCGGTGCCGCTGACCGTCCGGGTGGTCAACAATCTGCTCGGCCTGTCCCCGGAGGTCGGCGAGCGGGTGTTCGACGCGATGGCCGTCCTGCGCGACGCCCCCGACGAGGAAACCTCGGACCGCTACAACCAGCGCCTGACCGGAGACCTGCTGGAGGCGGTGTCGGCCAAGCGGCGCGAACCCGGTACGGACGTGATCTCGCGGCTCATCTCGCACCCGGCCGGGCTCGACGACGCCGAGATCGTGGCACAGCTCGCGGTCCTGTATGCCCGCGGCAGCGAACCCACCTGGAATCTGATCGTCAACACGGTGCTGTTGATGTTGACGGACAAGCAGTTCCACGATGATCTGCTCGCCGGTGCCCTGACCGTACGGGACGCGATCGACGAGGTGCTGTTCGTCAATCCGCCGCTGGCCAACTCCTGCGCCCGCTATCCCCGGCAACCGCAGCTGGTCGAGAATGTGTGGCTGCCGGCCGACCACCCGGTCATCATCAGCTCGACCGGATGCAATTCCGATCCGGCGGTGGCGGGCGACCGCATCGGCAACCGCTCGCATCTGGCGTGGGGCGCTGGATCACGGTCGTGCCCAGCCCAATCCGCGACCCTGGTCATCGTGCAGGAGGCACTGGACCAACTGCTGGACGCGCTACCCGAGATCGAATTGGCCATGCCCGCAGACCAACTCGAATGGCGGCCGAGCGCATTCCACCGCGCACCCGCCGCTGTCCCGGTGACGTTCCCGCCCGCCCTGCCGCTGGCCGTCCCGACCCCGTGAGCACCCCTACCGCCACAGGCGGCTGCGACGGTAAAGGGGTTGGAACGCCATGCGATTCAGGATGCCGACCGGGGGAGAGGACCTCGGCCAGTTCCCGCACACGCGCAATCGGCGTGAAGTCGATGAGTTCGGAATTCGACGGGGAGTCGACGGACATCGGTGGATCCCTTCAGTTCTGGAATGCGGAGGTGTTCTCGTCGGCCCACTGGGCGAAGGTGAGCGCGGGCCGACCCAGCAATTCCGCGACGGTGCCGGTGGTGGGGCCGGGGGTGCGGGCATAGTCGGCGAGCGAGCCCAGCAGCCGCGCCGGCACCTCCTCCGGCAGGCCCTGGGCCAGCAGCGCCGCCCGCACCTGGTCCGGCGCGACTTCGGCGAACGACAGGTCGGTGCCGAGGGCCTTGCCCAGGATGCGCACCTTGTCGCGTTGGTCGAGTGACTCCGGGCCCGTGAGGACGTAAGCGCGTCCGCCATGGCCGGATTCGGTGAGCGCGCGAACCGCCACGGCGGCGATATCGCGCTGGTGGATCGGCGAGGTGGCCGCGGCGGCGTACGCACCGCGGACGGTTGCGGTGGCACGAATCTGCGGGGCCCAGGCCAGCGCATTGGCGTCGAAGTCCGCGCAGCGCAAGGCCGTCCACTCCAGGCCGGAGTCCCGCGCGGCCTGTTCCGCGGCCCGGAATCCGTCGGCGAAGCGCGGTTCTCCCGCCGGGTACTGCACCGTCAGCGCGGAGATGACCACCGCGCGGCGCACGCCCGCGTCGGCGGCCGCGGCCAGCAGGTCACCGGCCGCCGCTCCGGCCGCACGCGGGCTGATCAGCACCGCTTCCGCGCCGTCCCACACCGGCCCCAGCGAGCGCGGGTCCGAGGGATCCCCGCCGACCACGCGCACATCCGCGGGCAACGCCGCCCGCTGCGGGTCCCGGCTGACAGCGGTCACCTGCTGCCCGGAATCCAGCAGGAGCTGGATGGTTTCGCGGCCGACGACTCCCGTCGCACCGGTGATGACGATCATCGTGAACTCCAACCTTTTGTACGAAATTCATATAATTCATAGAGTAGATGCTACGAATTCCGTACTACAAGGTGATCTGGATCACCCACTTGTCGGCACAATCGCAGGTCGAGGCCCATCCAGCGCCAACTACGGGTGACGTAAAGTACGAAGCTCATACGAACCGATGGGAGGCGTGGTGAGTGCGGCAGATCGCGAAGAAGCCCGCCTGCGGCGGCGCGCCGCAGGCGATATCAAGGGCGCGATGCGCGGGCTGCGCAGCAATCTGGCCATGCTCAACCGTCAGGTCGGGGTGCGCCTGGAACTGCGTGACGTCGACGTCGACTGCCTCGACGTGATCAACAGCCAGGGCCCCATCAGCCCCACCGCCCTGGCCCGGGTCGCAGGATTGCACCCCGCCACCCTCACCGGCATCCTCGACCGGCTGGAGCGCGGCGGCTGGATCGTCCGCGAACGCGCCGCCACCGACCGGCGCTCGGTCGTGGTCCGCACCCTCCCCGACCGCCTCGGCGAGCTCTACCACCTACTGTCGGGCATGAACAGCTCACTGGACGACATCTGCGCCGACTACACGACCGAACAACTCCAGCTCATCGCGGAATTCCTCCGCCGCAGCGCCATCGCAGGCCACGACTCCGGCCGCGAACTCCAATAGCCACCACCCCTATCGGAATCCCAACGGCGGCAACGACACCCGGCATCGCCGGCAGTGGCCGCCGGCCCGAGTCCGGTCGGCAGCGATGTTGCACCCGTCGGCCGACAGGTCCCAAGCACATCGCGGACGGCGTTCCCGGCGCCTCGAGTCGAGTTCGGCTTCAGCCGGCACCGGCGACGGTCCTGATCTGCCGGGCGAGGTCGGCGAGGTCGACCGGCTGGGTGGTGTCGACCCTGAGGATGGGAGTCAGGCCGAGTGGGGTGGCTCGGGCGGCCCAGTCGTCCCAATCCCGGGTCAGGTGGTGGTGGTCCTGGTAGATCGGTGAGCGTTGGCGGGATGTGTAGCGCGCCTTGGCCATAGAGGCGGGGACGTCGCACCAGATCTCGACGGTGTGGCGGGCGCCGGTGTGCTCGATGCCGGAACGGGCAAAGTTCAGGTCGCGAGGTTTGAACCACCAGGAGTCGATGACGACGGCGGTCGGGGATGCCTTGGCCAGGGACCAGATGGTGTCCATGGCAATGCCGCCGAGTTCCGATGGGGCGGAATGGTTTCCGAGGGATGAGGCCAAGGCTTCCTTGATGGCGTCCTTGGACAGGAACCAGGCGTCGAGGGATCGGGCGAGGGCTGCGCCCAGGGTGGTTTTGCCTGCGCCCGGGAGGCCGTTTACCAGGACCAGCAGTTCGTCCACGAATGCTCAGGTTCTGAAAAGTCTTCGCCACCATGGCCGTTCGGTCGCGGCGGGTGGAGGCGGGGCCGGGGCGCGGGGTGGGCGGGCGGATTTGCGTTCGGCGCGCCAGGTTTCGACGACATCGTCGACCTTCAGGGGGCCGATCGGGACGTGGGGGCCGGTTGGCATGCGGAGGTAGTGGACTATGCGGTCGTTGAGGGAGGCTACTGTTTCGCGAACATCCTTCTCGGAGAACATGTCCCGGACGGTTTCCTGGATTCGTTCACGTTCCCGGCGGAGGATGATCGATTCGGGGAGGAAGGCGTCTCCGCCCAGGCCTTCGCGCTTCAGATAGTTGCGGAGCCACCAGTCTTCGTCGGCGGCGCCGGGCGGGATGGGCCGGCCCGCGCCCTTCAGGTTGTCGAATTCGCCCCGCTCCGTTGCCTCGCGGACCTGTTTGTCGATCCACGATTCGAAGGAGAGCCCGGGCGATTTGCGCTCGGTCATGACCCGATCCTACCGATCACCGTGGAACAGCCGGGTGCGCGCGATGGCGAGATCGCTTCCGGCGCCGGGTCAGTTGCCGGCGCGGTAGGGGTCGAACACGGTGGTGACCAGGCGGTGGGCGGTGGCGACGGCGTGGTCGGCGTCGCCCTCCGCGAGGCCGAGCAGCGGGTCCAGGCCGGGGACGTGGGGGGCGAGGGCCAGGTGGGGCAGCATGAGGAGCAGCAGGGAGAGCAGGGCCTGGGTGTCGGCGCCGGGGCGGAGGGCGCTCTGCGCGGTCGCCACGTCGAAGAGGGGTTGCAGCACTTCCACGTAATGGCGGTTGACGGCTTCCCGGACGGCGGTGCGGGCCACGGGGTCGGGTTCGAGGTTGGCGGCGGCGGTCATCGCGCGCTCGAGCGGATGGTCGTAGAAGTACCGGATCCAGGCTTCGAGGAGGACGTCGAGGGAGCCGAAGAAGTCACTCTCCCAGTCGAGTTTGCCCGCGGTCGCCTCCATGGCCGAGCGGATCCGCTCGCTGGACAGTTCCGCCAGGTAGACGTACATGTCGGCCTTGTCGGCGAAGTACTGGAACAGGCTGCCCTTGGAGACGCCGGCCTCGCGGCAGATGGTGTTGAGGCTGCCGCCGCTGAACCCGCGGGCGGCGAATTCGGCCTCGGCGGCGGCCACCACGGCGGCCCGGCGCGGCGGGGCAAGCCGGTCCCAAGTTCCTGTCGGCATCACCGATCTCCTCTGCCCGCGGGCTATTGACTGTGCGACGGTTTCGATCCTACAGTGACCGGCGGTCATATGACCGCTGGTCATAAAGGAGTCCGAATCATGTCCACCAAGTCCAACGAGCCGGGAACCCGCGCCGACGAGCCGAGGGTCTGCGTCATCGGCGCGGGCTCCGCGGGTATCGCGGCGGTGAAGGTGCTGGCCGAACGCGGCGTCGACGTGCACTGCTACGAGCTGTCCGACCGGGTCGGCGGCAACTGGGTGTGGGGCAACAGCAACGGGGTGTCGGCGGCGTACCGGTCGCTGCACATCAACACCTCGCGTCAGCGCATGGAGTTCAGCGACTTCCCCATGCCCGCGCACCTACCCGACTTCGCCCGCCATGATCAGATCGCCGACTACTTCGATGGTTACGTGCGGCATTTCGGGTTCGGCGACCGCATCCGGTTCCGCACCGGGGTCGACCACGTGCAGCCGCTGCCCGACGGCACCTTCCGCGTGACGCTGTCGAACGGCGAGACCGTCGGCTACGACGCGGTGCTGGTCGCCAACGGCCACCACTGGGATCCCCGCCTGCCCGAGCCGATGTTCCCCGGCGCGAGCGAATTCCGCGGCACGATCATGCATTCGCACGCCTACACCGAGGAAGCGCAGCTGACCGGCAAGCGGGTCGTGGTGCTGGGCATGGGCAACTCCGCGATGGACATCGCCGTCGACGCCTCGTATCACGCTGCGGAGACCTACCTTTCGGCGCGCAGCGGGGTGCACGTGATCCCGAAGTACGTGTGGGGCCGCCCCTATGACCGGATCGGAGCGGCCGAATGGTTCCCGTCGTTCCTGCGCTGGCCGCTGGCCCGCAAGCTGATGGCCGCGGCGACCGGGCCGATGACCCGCTACGGGCTGCCCGCGCCGAATCACAAGTTCGCCCAGGCGCATCCGACCATGTCCAGCCGGATCCTGGATCGGCTCGCGCACGGGGCGATCACGCCGATGCCGACCATCGATCGCTTCGACGGCGACGAGGTGGTGTTCGCCGACGGCCGCCGGGTGACCGCTGATCTGGTGGTGTTCTGCACCGGGTACAAGATCAGCTTCCCGTTCTTCGACCCCGGCTTCCTGGACCCGTCCGGCGACAATCGGATCCGCCTGTACCGCCGGGTCTTCCATCCGGAGGTGCCGGGCCTGTACTTCGTGGGACTGGTGCAGCCGCTGGGTGCGATCATGCCGATCGCCGAACGCCAGGCCCACCTCATCGCCGATCACCTGCAGGGCCGCTATCACCTGCCCGGCCCGGCCGAGATGGAGCGGGAGATCACCGCACACCGGCGCGACATCCAGCGTCGCTACGTGACCTCCAAGCGCCACACCATCCAGGTCGACTTCGACGACTACATGCGCGATCTGCGGCTGGAACGCCGCCGTGGCGCACAACGCCGGGGCGGCCTCTCCCGGGTCGATCGACCGACCGCGAGCATCGCCGCCCGTCGCGCCCGCGACGGCGAGGCGGTGGCGTGATGCGCGAGAACACCACGGGCGCAAGCGAACACGAGGTGTGGTTCCCATCCGGGGACGGGAACCACTGCGCGGCGACCCTCTATCTGCCCGAGCAGCGACCCGGGAGCCGTCCGCCGGTGATCGTCATGGCACACGGGCTCGGCGCGATCCGTGCCATGGGCCTGGCCGCCTACGCCGAACGTTTCACCGCCGCCGGATACGCCTGCCTGGTCTTCGACTACCGCCACTTCGGCGACAGCGAGGGCATGCCGCGGTATCTGCTGTCGACCCGCCGGCAGCGCGCCGACTGGGCGGCCGCGATCGCCTTCGCCCGGCAGCTGCCGCAGGTCGACGGCACGCGAATCGTGGCCTGGGGCACCTCTTTCGGCGGCGGGCACGCCATCCACACCGCGGCCCGGCGCCCGGCCGGACTGGTCGCGGCCATCGCCCAGTGCCCGTTCACCGACGGGATCGCCTCCACCTTGGCCATTCCGCCGGTCAACTCGGTCAAGGCCACCTTCGCCGGTGTCCGTGACGTCGCCGGTGCGCTGTTCGGCCGCGCACCGCACATGATCACGACCGCCGGGCCCGTGGACGGCACCGCCCTGATGACCGCGCCCGACGCCGAATCCGGTTATCTCGCACTGGTTCCGCCGGGCACGGACTTCCGCAATGAGGCCGCGGCCCGCGTCGTCTTCGACATCCTGACCGATCGGCCCGGCCGGTTCACCGATCGCATCGAGGTGCCGATCCTGTTCGCGGTGTGCGAAACCGATTCCGTCGCACCGGCCAAGACCACGCTGCGCTTCGCGGCGCGGGCGCCACGCGGTGAGGTCCGCACCTACGCCGACGGGCATTTCGACATCTACCACGGCGCGGCCTTCGATCGCGTGGTCGCCGATCAGCTCGGCTTCCTGCACCGTCACGTCCCTGTCTCCATCGACGGAGAACCGCGGGCATGATCGATCGTGGTCAGCGAGTCTCGTTGCGCTCCAGGGCTTCCGCGGTTTCGCGGGCATTGTCGATGGTGAGCGGGTCGTCGCCGAGCTCGGTGTGGGATTCGACGGTGTAGAAGCGCACTTCGTGGCCGTCGGGATCGCGCAGCTCGGGGAGAATCCAGCCGATGGTGGCGAAATGAACGCCGGCATGGGATTCGCCGAGGGCGGTGAGATGCGCGGCCAGCGCCTGCATGGCGGCCCGGTCGGGTACGCCGATCGAGAAGTAGTCGAACCCGGCTGCGGCGGCGGCCTTTTCGGGATCGAGCCGCAGACCGAGCATGGGACCACCGGCCGGGTGATGCAGGGCGACACCCCTCAGGTCGCCCTGCTCACGGAATTCGACGCCGACCTTGTAACCGAGGCGGGTGCGGTACCAGCCGATGGACCGCGCCAGATCGGACACGGGGAGTTTGAGGTGATGCACCCCGGCGAGCGTGGGGATCATCGCTGCTATCCTTTGCAGTACCAGTGTAGTGATGCAGCATCACTGTAGTGATGCAGTAAGGATGCAGCGAATGAGCCCTGGTGTCAAGAAGACATCTCCGCTGTGGGACGCCCGCAAGGCCGAGACGGAACGGAAGATCCTCGACGCCGCGCGGCGACTGTTCATTGCCGACGGGTACGCGGTGACCTCCCTGGCCGCGGTCGCCGAGGCCGCCGAGGTGGGCTCCCGGACCGTCTACCTGCGCTTCGGGTCCAAGGCGGAACTGCTCAAACGGACGATCGACGTGGCGATCGTCGGCGACATGCAGGACATCGATGTGGCACACCGCGACTGGCACGTCCGGGCCGCCACCGCGCCCACCCTGGACGAACGAATCACCGCCTACGCGCGCGGCGCTCGCGAACTCATGGAACGCGCCGCCCCGGTCATCGCCGCCGCGGTCGCCGCCGAGGCCAGCGAACCGCTGATCGCCGAGGCGGCCCAGGCCGGGCGGGCCGCCACGCAGCAGCACATCGCCGACATCTGGCGTCATATGCACGCCGACGGGCTGCTGCATCCCGACGCCGATCTGGACTGGATCATCGCCACCGCCGGCCCGCTCGGCCAGGCCGACACCTACAACCTCATGGTCCGCACCCTCGGTATGGATCCGGACGGTTACGAGCGGTGGCTGTCCGGCACCTGGCTGCGCCTGGCGACCACGCCCTCTACGCTTCCGGAAGCCTGATCCACGCGCTGCGGAACGCAGTGCCCATGCTCGAGGAATGCCATGCGGCCGACCCGGCGCTCACTCAGAATCGCCCACACCATCGGAATCGCGGTCGGCCTGGTGCTGCTGATCGCCGGAATCGTCCGGCTGTTCCTGCCCCTGGAATGCTCCGGCCACACCCTCGAACCCGGGCAGGAGTGCCACGACACCGCCAAAGGCCGGCCGGTGGTCCGGACCTTCGACGAGCAACGGTCCCTGCGCGATTCGACGGACGGCTTCCTCATCGTCGGCGGTCTGGTGGTCGCGGCGGGTTCATACGTACTGCTGCGCCGCACCACACGCGCGTAACCGCGACCACTTCGCCGGGTTCCGCGGGCACACTGAAGGCATGGATCCTGTCGTCGCGTTGCGCATGATCGCGTTCTTCAAGGACCGGGCCCGGGAGGATTCCCGGCGGGTGATGGCCTATCGCAATGCCGCCGACATCGTGGAGGGGCTCGACGATACCGAGCGCCAACGGCTGGGGCGGGCCGGCGACTGGCAGTCGCTGCCGGGGATCGGGCCGAAGACGGCGGCGGTGATCGCGCAGGCGTGGGCCGGACGGGAGCCGGACACGCTGATCCAATTGCGGACCGCCGCAAAGGATCTCGGGGGTGGCGAGTTGCGAGCCGCGCTGAAGGGCGACCTGCACGTGCATTCGAACTGGTCGGACGGATCGGCGTCCATCACGGAGATGATGGCCACCGCGCAGGCGCTGGGGCACGAATACTGCGCACTCACCGACCATTCACCGCGACTGACCGTCGCCAACGGGCTCTCACCGGATCGGCTGCGGCAGCAACTGGATGCGATCGACGAGCTCCGCGACCGGTTCGCGCCCATGCGCATTCTCACCGGCATAGAGGTCGACATCCTCGACGACGGCGCACTCGACCAGGAACCCGAACTGCTCGACCGTCTCGACATCGTGGTCGCCAGCGTCCATTCCAAGCTGAAGATGGACGCCGCCGCCATGACCCGCCGCATGGTGCGGGCCGTATCCGGGGGCCGGGCCACGGTCCTCGGCCACTGCACCGGCCGCCTCGTCGAAGGCAACCGCGGCACCCGCCCGGAATCGAAATTCGATGCCGAA
The DNA here is from genome assembly GCF_042754245.1 of Nocardia sp. NPDC059228. Lineage (NCBI taxonomy): Bacteria > Bacillati > Actinomycetota > Actinomycetes > Mycobacteriales > Nocardiaceae > Nocardia > Nocardia sp. NPDC059228. The sequence continues at coordinate 154,874 of NZ_JBHZAL010000012.1, forward strand.
CAGGTCTTTTCCGCCTGCCGCGACCACGGCGTGGCCGTCGAGATCAACTCCCGCCCCGAACGCCGCGACCCACCCACCCGCCTCCTGAACCTGGCCCTCGACCTGGGCTGCCACTTCTCCATCGACACCGACGCCCACGCCCCCGGCCAACTCGACTTCCTCGGCTACGGCGCCCAGCGCGCCCTCGACAACGGCGTCCCCGCCGACCGCATCATCAACACCTGGCCCCTCGACAAACTGCTGAGCTGGGCCGGTTCCTGAGGCGAGGACCATCGTTCCGGCGCGAACTCGCCGGGTCAGTGGGGGCAAGTGGGCTGAAAAGGCTTGTTGGCGAACAGGTCGTCGATCCAGGACGACCACTGGGGTATGACGGTGGCGGGGGCGTCGTGGCCGCCGGGGACGATGAGGTCGTGGACCGGGGTGCCCAGGGTGCACATTGTGGAGATCGCGGCGGTGGACCAGGTGGTGTCGACCAGTTTGTCGGCGTCGCCGCGGGCTATGTAGGTGGGGAGTGGGGTGGCTGCGTGGGGGAGGTTCGTCCGGGATTGGAAGTCGGTGAACGGGCGGGCTGCGGCGTCGTCGGTGAAGGATGCCTCGGCGGGGGTGGCTGCCTGGCCGAGGGCGATGTCGGCGGGGGTGAGGGTGCCGCTGCAGGCGGATTCGAGATGCGGTGCGGCGGTGAGCAGATCGCCGTGGAGAATCTGGTCGTAGCGATAGCCGGGGGCGGTGTCGCGTACTGCGGCAACGAGATACGGGATGATCAGGTATTGGTCGGGTGCGTTGAGGGTGCCGGTGCGGACGGTGTCGACGAGCTGGAGTTCCAGAGCGGGTGACAGGAGGACGACACCGTGGAGGTTCAGGTCCGGCGCATAGGATTTCGCGGTTTCGGCGGCCGATTCGGCGGCGCGGCCGCCCTGGGAGACGCCGAGGAGCACGGTCTCGGAGGACAGCGGGAGGCCGGTGGAGTGGGCGGCGCGGATCGAGTCGAGGACGTCGTAGCCGGAGGATCGGGAGTCCAGGTACGGGGCGTTGCCGGGGCCGTCGAGGCCCTGATAGTTGGTCATCACCACGGCGCGGTGCCCGGCCAGCAGTCCGGCCACCGTGGCGGCGGAGCCGAAGAGGGTGGGCGAATTGGTGGGTGCGCAGGCGCTGACGACTCCGGAGGTGCCGTGGGCGAAGGCGATGACGGGCCAAGCGCCGGCGGGGGCGTCGCCGGTAGGGAGGAAGACCGCGCCCGATACCTCGATCGGTTTCCCTGTCGGAGAGGTGGATCGATAGCGGATGTAGGTGGCCGAGGACATCGCGGCCGTCAGGGCGGAATCGAGATTGCCCAGAGGTCGCTGCGAGACCAGCTTTCCAGGAGTGTCCGCCTTCGGCGCGGTCGTGTCGGAGGTGGCGCCGCAGGCGGTCAGAAGCAGGGCAGCCAGTACCGGGAAGACAATCGCTGCTCGCATGCCGCTCCTTCGGATCGGGATTCGATGACGGCCGCCTCGATCAACTCGAATCTAGCTGGTGCGACCGCCCGGGCCGGAGAAGGGCGCCAGCTGACCTTCGCAGGCGGACCAGGCGGACGGCGAGAGGTGGGAGCGGACGCGCGCGAAGAGCTCGTAGAGCCCCGCGCTGTATTTCGCTGCCAGTTCGGCATTTTGCGCCAGCACGTCCAGCTCGTTGGCGACCGTCAGCTCCAGAAAGGCCCGGAAATCGGGCTCGGAGGGCTCGAATTCGCCGCCGGTGAAGCGGTCCCGGAACCGCACCGGATCCGCGTCGATACGGGGATAGACCGTTCCGCGATCACAGGCGGCGTACTGATAGATCCACCCCTCGGCGCGGGCGCCGACCAACTCGACAACCGTTGCACGATCGGATAATTCGACGAGCGAGACACCGAATCCGTCGGTGCCGTACACGGCGTGGGCCCGGCCGGCGAGCTGGAGGTCGCCGTCATGTCCCCACGCCGCGAGCGTGTCGGCGACCCGGCCCAGGTGGGCGAGCAGCGTCCCGCCGGGATGGTCGATGGTCTCCGTGCCGCGATCCCGCAGGAACCGCTCGACGCGGTTCCTGCGGGATGCGAGGGATTCCGGCTCGTTCACCTGTTCATTGTCGCGCGGGAACCGGTTCGGCGGCAGCCGCTTTCACCCGTCGCTGCAGCCGGTACAGGACGAGGGACGCCACGGAGGCCGCCACCGAGAGGGCGGCGAGGACCCCGAAGGCAAGGTGGTAGCCGGACACCGGCGCCCAGCCGGATGACGTTGCCCGGGAGAGGATTACGGCCACCAGCGCCACCGCGACCGCGCCGCCCACCCGCTGCAGGATGTTCACCAAGGCCGTGGCGTCGGGCAGCTGCTCGTGCCGGACGGCCGCATACGCCGCCGAGACCAGCGGCATGGCGCCGACACCGGTGGCCATGCCCGCCGCGAACAGCAGGAATTGGATGAGGATTCCATTCGCGCCGACCGGCAGGAACGCGAGCGGCAGTACGACGCAGGCGATGGCGAGGTTGCCGAGCACCGCGACCCGGCCGCCGCCGAACCGGTCGGTCAGCCGTCCGCCCAGCGGCAGCATGATGATGCCGCCCAGGCCGTAGCCGAGCAGATCGACGCCGGTGCGAATGAGCCCGGTGCCGTGCAGCACCTGGAAGTACAAGGGCAGCAACACCATCACGCCGAACATGGCGCCGCCCGCGAAGAAGCTGGCGCTGGTGGCGGCCCGGAAGGCGTGGTTGCCGAACATCCGGATGTCCAGTAGCGGCCGTTCACCGCGCAGCGCACGGCTGATGAATCCGGCCAACCCCGCGAGCCCGAGCACGACGGGCAGCCACACCGACGGCGAGGTCACCGACCCCGTGGTCCCGACCTCGGACAACCCGTACACCACAGCGGATACGCCGCCGCCCGCGAGCACCAGCCCGATCACGTCGAGCGGCTGTGCCGCCACCCCGCTGGTCCGTGGCAGATGCCGCAGCCCCAGCGCCAATCCGGCCAGTCCGAACGGAATGTTGATGAGGAACAACCACTCCCAGCTCCAGTGGGCCAGCATGAGCCCGCCGATGGTCGGCCCGATGGCGGGCGCGCCCACCACCGCGATGCCGACCACACCCATGACCCGGCCCATGCGCTGCGGCCCGGCCGCCTGACCCAGGATGGTCTGCCCGGCCGGGATCATGAGTCCCGCCGCAAGTCCTTGCAGGACGCGCATTCCGATCAGCCACCCCGCGGTCGGCGCGAAGGCGCACGCCGCCGAGGTCAGGGTGAAGGCGACCAGCGCCCCCATCCACAGCCGGGTCACGCCGACCCGCCGCGCCAGCCAGCCGCACACGGTGAGCGAAACACCGAGGGCCAGCAGGTATCCGCTCGCCACCCACTGGATCGTGGTCAGCGACGCGCCGAGATCCGCGCCGATGGTGTGCAGCCCGATATTGACCAGCGAGGTGTCCAGCATGCCCATGACCGCGCCGAACACCACCACGCCGGCGGTGCGCCAGACATGCGCGGGGATCTTGCCGGAATCGGCGGGTGCGGGAGCCCGGGCGGGCGCTCCCTCGGCACCGGATGTCCTGGTGTCCGAACGCATTTGCGTCATCGGACCTCTCCTTCAATAGTTGATGAGCTACTCAATTGCAGAGAGTATCAATGATTGAGTAGCTCAACAATAGATATAATCAGCGGGTGCCCGAAGAACCTTCCGTCCCGGCCGAGGCCCACCCCCCGAGCCTGCTGCGCCACCCGACCTACGCACTGGGCAAGCTGCACAAGGCGATGCACTCCCGCCTCGGGACACCCCTGCGCGAGCACTGGGTGCTCACCTACCTCGCCGAGAGCAGCGAGATCTCCCAGCAGGAGATGGCCAACGTCCTGGAGATCGACCGCAGCGAAGTGGTGCGGCTGATCGACAGCCTCGAGAAGGCCGGTCTGGTCACCCGTACCCGCGATCCGCACGACCGCCGGAAATACCGGCTGGCTATCACCGCCGCCGGCAATCGGGTCCGCGCGGAGACCGATGCGAAGATCGCCGCCGCCACCGATGCGCTGCTCGCCCGCCTGACCCCGGCGGAAAGGGATACCCTGCACCGGCTTTCGCTCAAGGCCCTGGGCTACGACACCGACGAGAGCTGACCCACACGCGGCCGGGCAACGGCCGCGAAATGGCTCACAACCGGCGACGGCTGTGAACCCGGTTACGCGTAGGGCTAGGGTTGGGCCCGTGCCTTCTCGCCCCCGCCTACCCCGTTTGCCCCAGCTCAACCCGCCGCTGGACGCCCGCCGCGGCTACTCCCAGCAGGAGATCCTCGGCGAATTGCGCCGGCTGATCCTGGAGGGAAACCTGCCGCCCGGCACCGGTTTGCCCCTGGGCGAGATCGCACGCGAATTCACCGTGAGCGCCATCCCGGTGCGCGAGTCGCTGCAGACCCTGATCGGTGAGGGCCTGGTCGAGCACCGGCCCAACTTCGGCTACCAGGTCACCATGCTGACCGCCGCCGAGCTGCGCGAGCTGTACATCGTGCGCGAGCGCCTGGAGTCCGCCGCGCTGGCCGCGGCCGTGCACAATGCCACCGAGGCCGATCATCAGCTGGCCCGCGAGATCCACGCCCGCCTCGAGCAGGCGGTGCTCACCGAGAACGCGGTCGCCTATCACCGCGAGACCCGCAACTTCCACCTGGCCCTGGTGCGCCCGTCGGGCATGCCGCGCGTGGTGCACATGCTCGAATACGCCTGGAACATCACCGAACCCGTGCAGCCCATGGTGCATGTGTCGACCATGGATCGCGTGGTGCTGCACGCCGACCACAGCAAGCAGCTGCAGGCCTTCCTCGCGAGGGATGCTGAAGCATTGCTGACGGCCACCGAGGGGCATCACGCACGCTTGAACGGCGTCCTCTCGCACCTGCCCACCGACACCGGTTTGTTCGCCGAACCCGCAGGTGAAGAAGATATATAACCCCTGAGCCTGGGGCTTTCGAACATATACGGTTCAAGCAACGCCGGAGCCATTTCTGTTCGATAGCGTGGATCCATGCGGATCCGGGTCATCAATCCCAACACCACCGCCGCGATGACGGCGCTCATCGGGGACAGCGCGCGCCTGGTCGCCGCGCCCGGCACGGTGGTCGACGCCGTCAACCCCGACATGGGCCCGGCCTCCATCGAGAGCCACTACGACGAGGCGCTGGCCGTGCCCGGCCTGCTGGCCGAGATCGCGCGCGGCGAGGCCGAGGGCGTGGACGGCTACGTCATCGCCTGCTTCGGCGATCCCGGCCTGGACGCCGCACGCGAGCTGGCGCGCGGCCCGGTGATCGGCATCGCCGAGGCGGCCATGCAGGCGGCCAGCCATCTGGGCCGGAAATTCAGCGTCGTCACCACCCTCGGCCGCACCGCCGGCCGGGCCTGGGAGCTGGCGGAACGCTATGGGATGGAACGGTTCTGCGCGAACGTGCACGCCTGCGAGATCCCGGTGCTCGAACTCGAGGATCCCGAGGCGCGCAAGATCATCGCCGACGCCTGCCGGGAGGCCGCGCTGGCCGACAACTCGGACGCCATCGTGCTCGGCTGCGCTGGGATGGCGGATCTGTGCGAGTACCTGACCGAGGAGGTCGGGGTGCCCGTGGTGGACGGCGTCGCCGCCGCCACGCTGACCGTGCAGTCGCTGGTCACCATGAAGTTGCGTAAGTCCGGCCGCGGGGAATTCGCGGCCCCGCTACCGAAGACGTATGTGGGTTTGCTCGCCGATTTCGGCATCGAAGAACAGGAGGCTCAGGCGTGACGCTGCCACCGGAGACATGGAACGGGATCGAATCCCGTTTGCAGGCTGTGGATTCGGAGCTGCTGCGGCTCTATCCGGGCGACCGCCCGGGCCAGCCGGTGCACACCGCGTACGCCTCCGGCGCGGACGCCTCGATCGACCTGCCCGCCCAATGGGGCACGGCCGCACTGGAACTCGCCGAGAGCCAGCGGGAGCTGCTGGTCGGGCTGGCCGGTGAGGATGTCGTCGAACGGGTCTTCCGGACCCTGAGCGAGCGCCCCATCCAGGACCTGCGGCTGGACTTCGAGGACGGCTACGGCACCCGCGGCGACGAGGTCGAGGACCGCGACGCCCTGCACGCCGGCGCGGTGCTGAAAGCCCTTCCGGCCGAAGTGTCCTCGCGCGGCATCCGTATGAAAGGCCTCACCACGCTGGAGTGGGCGCGCGCCGTGCGCACCCTGGAGAAGGTCCTCGAGGGCGCGGGCGGCGTGCCCGAGGGCTTCGTGTTCACCGTGCCGAAGATCCGCCATGTCGACCAGGCCGATCTCACCGTGCAGCTGTGCGACGCCATCGAATCGGCCCACGGGCTGGCCGCCGGATCGCTGCGGTTCGAGCTGCAGATCGAGAGCCCGCAGGCCATCATCGCCGCCGACGGCACCGCCCCGGTCGCCCGGCTGATCCAGCGCTCGGCCGGACGCTGCACCGGATTGCACTACGGCACTTACGATTACAGCGCCGCCTGCGGTATCGCCCCGAAGTTCCAGTCGCTGGAGCACCCGGTCGCCGACCACGCCAAGGCGGTCATGCAGGCCGCGGCCGCCACCACCGGGGTATGGGTGTGCGACGGCTCCACCCAGGTGCTGCCGATCGGCACCGACACGGAGGTGCGCGCGGCGGTGTCGCGGCACTTCGGTCTGGTCACCCGCTCGCTCGAGCGCGGCTACTACCAGGGCTGGGACATGGGCGCGGGCCACCTGGTCACCCGCTGGCTGGCCACCTTCGCGTTCTTCCGCGAGGGCCTGGGCGTCGCCGCCCCGCGCATCGGCCGCTACCTGGATCGCCAGGGCGGCGCGGTGATGGACGAACCGGCCACCGCGCAGGCGCTGGCGACCGTGGTGCTGCGCGGACTGGAGTGCGGCGCCTTCGAACCCGCCGAGGTCACCGCGATCGCCCCCAAAGCCACTGTCGAGGTATTGCATCAATTGCGAGAGAGGAAGATTCCGGCGCTATGAGCGACGTTGATTTCACGCTGCTTCCCGATCTGGCCGTGCGCACCCTGGGTGGCGCCGTGCTGTGGGCGAACGACGAGTCCTTCGCCGAGAAGGAGAACCTGATCCGGCCCGAGCAGGCCACCTACTCCCCCGCTACCTTCGGCCACAAGGGCCAGGTGTACGACGGCTGGGAGACCCGCCGCCGTCGCAGCGCCGAGGGCGACCACCCGGCCGGCGACGACTGCGACACCGCGATCGTCCGGCTGGGCGTGCCCGGCGTGATCAAGGGCGTCGTGGTGGACACCGCCTGGTTCAAGGGCAACTATCCGCCCGAGGTGTCGGTGGAAGCCATTGCGGTGGAAGGCAATCCGTCGGTCGACGAGCTGGTCGCCGCCGAGGGTTGGACCACGATCGTCGAGCGCGCCAAGGTGTCCGGTGATTCGCAGAACCCGTTCGCGGTGGACTCCCCCAAGCGCTGGACCCACGTGCGGCTGCGCATGTTCCCCGACGGCGGCATCGCCCGCCTGCGCGTGCACGGCGTCGCCAAGCCCGACCTGGCCTGGCTGGAGTCCGGCCCGTTCGACCTGGCCGCGGTGGAGAACGGCGGCCTGGTCGCCGACTGCTCCAACCGCTTCTTCTCGCACCCGCAGAACGTGCTCATGCCCGGCCGCGCCCGCAGCATGGGCGACGGCTGGGAGACCGCGCGCCGCCGCGACAAGAACACCAACGACTGGGTGCTCGTGCAGCTGGCCGCCGAGGGGGTGATCACCGCGGCCGAGATCGACACCTCGTACTTCCTGTTCAACAGCCCGGGCGCGGGCGCCCTCACCGGCATTCGTGCCGACGGCACCGAGGTCGAACTGCTGGGCCGCACCCGGCTGCAGCCCGACACCCGCCACCGCTTCCTGATCGACGCGGACGCGGCGGTCGTGCAGGTGCGCCTGGACGCCTTCCCCGACGGCGGCCTGGCCCGGCTGCGGCTCTTCGGCACCCTGACCGACGAAGCACGGGCGCGACTGCGTGCCGAGCTGGAAAATGACCTGGCGTGATCGGTCAGGGCCCGGAGGCGGCAGCTCGCGTAACCACGGAGGGCCCCCGAGCGCGCCGAAAGGATATGCAGCCATGAGCGATTTCGATCTGAACTACCCGCGGGACATGGTGGGCTACGGCCCCAATCCGCCGCACCCGCAGTGGCCGGGGGAGGCGAACGTCGCGGTCAACTTCGTCCTCAACTACGAGGAGGGCGGCGAGAACAATGTCCTCGACGGCGACGCGGCCTCGGAGACGTTCCTCTCGGATATCGTTCCGGCAGCGGCGTTCCCGAACCGGCACATGTCGATGGAGACCATCTACGAGTACGGCTCCCGCGCCGGACTCTGGCGGGTGCTGCGGCTGTTCGAATCCCGCGATATTCCGCTGACCATCTTCGGGGTGGCGCGGGCGCTGGAACGCAATCCGGAGGCCGTCGCGGCGTTCAAGCGCAATGGCTACGACATCTGCTCGCACGGGCTGCGCTGGATCTCCTACCAGCTGGTGGATGCCGAGACCGAGCGCGCGCACATGGAAGAGGCGGTGCGCATCATCACCAAGCTCTTCGGTGAGGCGCCCAAGGGCTGGTACACCGGCCGCGATTCGCCGCAGACCCGCGAGCTGGTGGTGGAGCACGGCGGCTTCGTCTACGACTCCGATTCCTACGCCGACGATCTCCCCTACTGGGTGAAGGTCTCCGGCCAGGATCACCTCGTGCTGCCGTACACGCTCGAATCCAATGACATGCGCTTCTCCTCCCCCGCCGGATTCGCCAACGGCGAGGAGTTCTTCACCTATCTGAAGGACGCCTTCGACGTGCTCTACGCCGAGGGCGCGGCGGGTGCGCCGAAGATGCTGTCGGTCGGCCTGCACTGCCGCATCATCGGCAAGCCGGCGCGGGCCAAGGCGCTGGAACGATTCCTGGATTACGTGCAGTCACACGAGAAGGTGTGGCTGGCACGGCGCATCGACATCGCAGAGCACTGGCGCACGGTGCATCCCGCGTCCTGACGCCCGGGAGAACCCGGAAACCACTGTGGCCCGGGGTGATTGCGCGATCACCCCGGTACCGGGAACGCCGGTGCGGCCGGAGCCGCACACCGACTCTCCACCGGGAGCCTGCCCGTCACGGGTGCCCGGATCTCCCTTCGGTGTGGGGCACCTCCGGACGCATCGGCGGCACCACGAATACGGCCCGGAACCAACAGGTTCCGGGCCGTATTCGCGGGCCGGGGTGATATCACCGCTCGCTGCTGTCGGGCGAAACCGCCTCAGAGCGCGCCGCTTTCGATATCGCGCTTGATGCCCTCCTGCGTCGCCTGGTGCGCGGCCACCCCGTTGCCGGCCGTGAAGTCGATCAGGGCCGCATCCGCGACGAAGGTCAGATGCTCGTTGACGGTGGTCGTGCCGTCGCCGTTGTCGGTGAAGGTGATCAGCTGGTGTGTGGTCACGTTCGGGACGTCCCAGCTGTCGGCGGTGTAGTAGTGCTCGTCCGGGTGCAGGCGCTGCTCGGCCTGCGTGTGCCCGGGGAAGGTGACAGGGCCCATCGGAATGTCCTCGAGCGCGGTGAAATCCGCGATCTGCGTGTCACCGTCATCGCAGGTGCGATGGACGATGATGTCCTCGAGGAACGAGTGGCGGCCGATTCCGTTGCGGACATCGGTGTACACGTCCCACACCTTGTCCAGCGGCGCGGCGATGGTGACCGGCAGATCCACCTCGGTCACCGATCGGCCATCGGCCGGATTCTGCTGCTCGGCCTCGTAGATCGACCAGCTGACCTGCCATTCCAGTTTGTAGTCGTTCTCCGACTCGATGCAGGACGGCGCGTCTTCCGCGCGTGCCATCGCCGACCCCACCGCAGGCGACCCCATCGTCGCGATGGCTATCGCCAGCGCATAACCCACCTTGAACCTCACCGGGCGGACTTTACCCCGGTCGCAACCTACCGGCAGGTTTCCTGCGAAATCGCGGCTACCGTGCCCCGGGCCGGTCCCCGCGCTCCAATTCCACTGCGCGCTTCATCATTTCGCGTGCGCGGGTGCGGTCGCCGGCATAGTCGTAGGCGCGGGCGGCGCGGTAGTTGGTACGCCAATTCTGCGGGTCCGCCTCGAATTCCTGCTTCACCTGCTCGAAAAGCGCGTCGGCAGCAGCCTTCTCGATGCGCCCGGACGGGCGGCGCGGCAGATCGGAGACATCCAGCTCGCCGCCCTCCTCGTGCATGCGGCGGGCCAGGCGCTGGTGCGCGAAGGCCGCGCGGACACTGGTCGCCACGATCCACACGCCCAGCACCGGCAGGATGAACACGCCGATGCCCAGGCCCACCGCGGCCGGCTTACCGGTGGCGATCAGGTCGATCCCGATCCGGCCCAGCAGCACGAAGTAGAACCCGAGCACCACCACCAGGGCCGCGATGAAACCGACCCGCTTGAAGACCTCACGGCCGTTGCCGTCGGCGGGATTCGCGGCGGGCGTGCTCACAGGTCGAGCAGCGGGTCGATGCCCACGGTGAGACCGGGGCGCAGCGGCGTCTTGCGCACACCCAGCAGCACACCGGGCACGAAGGAGGTGCGGTCGAGCGAGTCGTGGCGGATGGTCAGCGTCTCCCCCTGCGTGCCGAACAGCACCTCCTGGTGCGCGACCAGTCCGGCCAGCCGCACCGAGTGCACCCGCACGCCGTCCACATCCGCGCCGCGCGCACCCTCCAGTTCCTGACTGGTGGCATCGGGACTGCGGCCCACACCCGCCTTGTCCCGGGCCGCGGCAATGAGCGCGGCGGTCCGGAAGGCGGTGCCCGACGGCGCGTCCGCCTTGTTCGGGTGGTGCAGCTCGATGACCTCGACCGAGTCGAAGAAGCGCGCGGCCTGCTCGGCGAACCGCATACTCAGCACGGCGCCGATGGCGAAGTTCGGCGCGATCAGCACCCCGACCTCCGGCTTGGCCGCCAGCCAGCCCTTCACCTGCTCCAGCCGCTCGGCATCGAAGCCGGTGGTGCCGACCACGGCGTGAATCCCGTTCTCCACCAGCCACTTCAGATTGGGCATCACCACATCCGGGTGCGTGAAGTCGACCACGACCTCGGTTCCGGCGGCCGTGAACGCCTCCAGCGAATCGCCCTTGTCGACCTGCGCCACCAGCTCCAGATCCGCGGCCGCCTCGACCCCGGCACAAATGGCCTGCCCGACCTTGCCGCGCGCCCCGAGCACACCCACCCGGATCCGGTTCGTGGTCACCTGGTCTCCTTCACTCCGCCCAATCAGCAACGGGTCGAGCCTATCGGGTCGGCGACGCGCCGGAACGCAGGGCTGGCGGTCGTCACGAGTCGGCCGGAGCGCGACAGGCTCCGGCGCGCAGGGCGAGCAAGGCAGTGGCCGCGGGACGGCCGGCGACGGCGTGACTCATGAGTGACCAGGAACTTCATCGAGACCGTGCTCGGGCAAGTTCAGTGACCGGCGCACCCCGACGGCGAGCGGTGCCGGATTCACCAGAAAGGCCGGGTGCGCAATGGATTCCATTGCGCACCGGCCTTTCGGGTCGGTGGACTAGCCGGTGTGGCCGGTCAGCTTGTAGATCGTGGTGTTGCCGATCTGCTGGGGCGTGAAGGTCGCGGTCACCCAGTCCGTGATGTCGGTGTGCTGGTTGCGACCGAAGCCACCCTGGTTGCCCGGGCCGCCCTGCGCGCCTTGCTCTGGCTGGGCGCCTTGGCGGGCCGGCTGATCGGCGGGGTTCTGGCCGCCGCCCTGCTGCCGGTCGCGCTCGCCACCGGCGGCGGCGCCGGGCTCACGGTTGCCGTTCCCGTTGTCGCCGTTGCCGTTTCCGCCACGGTCGTTGTTGTTCTGCACGACGTAGTAGCCGATCTTGCCGGCCTTCACATCGGCCTGGAACTGCGCCAGGGTCGGGGTCGGATCGCTGCCGGAGAAGCCGCCGACGGCCATGACCGCCTTGCCGGTCTGCAACTCCAGGGCCGCCGCGGCGGAGGAGCCGTTGATCGCGGCTGCCCACGTGGAGTCGGACGTCTTCAGCAGGGCCGCCAGCTGCTGATTGGGCTGGGACTGACCGAAGCCGCCGCCACGGCCGCCCGCGGCACTCGCCGGGCCGACCGTCGGACCGCCGCCACTGTGCGGGGTGGCGATGGTGGCGATCGAGTAGGCGGTCGCGCCGGACAGACTCGCGAACAGGCCGAGCGCCAGTGCCGCGGCGGCGAGACGGCGGTTGTTCCGGGCCTACGGCAGCACGAGCAGCACGGTCGCCACGACGGTCAGCGCCAGGACCGCCCAGCGCAGTTCGGGATACCAGCCGCTGTTGCGGTGCAGCAGTACGACACTCCAGACGCCGGTGGTCGCCACCAGCGCGGCCAGGCCGAAGCGGCCGAGGATGGTGTCCCGCCTGGTCCACATCTCGTGGATGCCGACCGCGAACATGCCGGCCACGGCCGGTGCGATCGACAGGCAGTAGTACGGGTGCACGGTGCCGCTCATGTAGCTGAGCACGCCGCCGTCGATGAGGATCCACAGCCCGAACAGGATCGCGGCCGCCCGCACCAGGTCGGTGCGCGGCGCCCGGCCCCGCGAGACCAGCACCAGCACCATGGCCAGCAGTGCGGCCGGCAGCAGCCAGCCGATCTCGAAGCCGAATTCACCGGTGAACAGGCGTCCCACACCGCGGACCTGCCCGCCGAAGCCGCCGAATCCACCGCCGCCGTGCCCGCCCGGACCGGCCTGCGCGGCCGTCTCCGCCGCGGCGGCCGGATCGGGTGCCGCAGTGGTCAGGCCGGGTGCGGCGGTGGTCGGGTCGTGCGGCGCGCCGCCGCCCGGAGCACCACGGTGGTTGCGGCCGAGCACGCGGGCGAAGCCGTTGTAGCCCAGCACCAGATTCATGAAGTTGTTGTCGGTCGAGCCGGCCAGATACGGGTGGCTCGACGCCGGCCACAGCAGCGTGACCAGCACGTACCATCCGCTCGACACCACCAGCGCGACGAGCGCCCCGATCAGCTGCACGAGGCGGGCGCGGATCGGATTCGGCGCGGCGATGAGATAGACCAGCCCCAGTGCGGGCAGCACCAACAGGCCCTCGAGCATCTTCGCCAGGAACGCGAACCCCAGCGCCACACCGGCCAGCAGAATCCACTTGGTCGAGGCGCGTTCGAGAGCGCGAACCGTGGCGTACGCACCGGCCATCATGAGCAGCACCATGACCGCGTCCGGGTTGTTGAACCGGAACATCAACGCCGCGACCGGCGTCAACGCCAGCGCGGCACCGGCGAGCAGGCCGGTGTAATGGCTACCCGTCAGCCGCCGCACCGCGCCGTGCAGCAGCCCCACCGCGGCCACCGCCATCAGGGCTTGCGGAATCAGCATGACGGCACTGGAGAATCCGAAGATCTGCCCCGACAGCCCCATCACCCACTGCGACACCGGCGGCTTGTCGACGGTGATGAAGTTCGCGGGATCCAGTGAACCGAACAGGAGCGCTTCCCAGTTCTTCGACCCGGCCCACGCGGCCCCGGCGTAGAACTGATTGCCCATCCCATTGATGGTGATGTTCCACAGATACATCACCGCCGTCGCGACGAGGAGCGCGGCCAGACCGGCACGTTCGGCGGTCTTACCGCGGAACCGTCCGGCCTCCTGTGCAGCCGCCGCGGGCGGCGGCGGAACCACTGGCGGGTTGTCCTGGAGTGATGTGGTCACGCTGACCATTCAGCGCCCCGGACTCCAACGAACCCTGTGAGCCCGCCGGGAGCTTCCGGTGAGCATCGGCCGCAGACCAGCGCGAACGGCGTGCGGCGAACGGACCAGTCGGGATATTGTGGCTGGTGCCCGGTGGGGAGATCACGAGTGGCCGATGGTCGAGAGAGATCTGTTCATGACGCAGCGTGATGTCGATGTCGTCACGGAGTTGCGTGCTGCGGGTTTCGAGGAGGCCGAGGAGATCGGGCGGGGCGGTTTCGGGGAGGTGTTCCGCTGTAGCCAGCCGGCTGCGGGTCGCACGGTCGCGGTGAAGGTGCTGACCGGGGAGCTGGACGAGAATCGGGAGCGTTTCTTTCGCGAGCAACGTGCGATGGGACGGCTGACCGGGCACCCGAACATCGTCGACATGCTCGAGGTCGGGGAGACCGCCGGTGGTCATCCGTACCTGGTCATGCCCTATCACGCTCGTGGGTCGCTGGATGCGCGCCTGCGCCGCGATGGTCCGTTGTCGCTGGAGCAGGTGCTGCACCTGGGGGTGAAGCTCGCCGGGGCGCTGGAAACCGCGCATCGGGCCGGAGTGTTGCACCGCGATATCAAGCCGGGAAACATCCTGCTCACCGACTACGGTGAGCCCGCCTTGACCGATTTCGGGATCGCCCACATCACCGGTGGATTCGAAACCGCGACCGGCACGATCACCGGGTCGCCGGCGTTCACCGCGCCGGAGGTCCTCGGTGGTGACGCCCCGAGCCGGGCCTCGGATGTGTACGGGCTGGGCGCCACGCTGTTCTGTGCGCTGACCGGGCATGCGGCCTTCGAACGCCGCAGCGGCGAGGAGGTCGTGGCGCAGTTTCTGCGGATCACCCAGCAACCGGTACCGGATCTGCGTGAGCAGGGAATTCCCGACGACGTCTCCGCGGTGATCGCGGCGGCCATGTCCCGCGAACCACGCAGCCGCCCCACCGCCGCGGAGTTGGGCGAGCAACTGCGCCAGGTGGAGCGCGATCACGGTTTCCGGGTCGATGCGATGACGCTGCCGCCCGAGCCAGCAGCCGAGCCCGCCTCGGTTGTCACGCCGGTGCCCGCGGCCGGGAGTCGTACCGGGAATCTGCCGATCGAGCTGAGCAGCTTTGTCGACCGGCGGATCCAGCTGACCGAAATCAAGAACCTGCTGGCGGGGTCACGTCTGGTGACGCTGACCGGTATGGGCGGGATCGGTAAGTCACGGCTCGCGCTGCACGTCGCCGACAAGGTGCAGCGAAATTTCACCGCCGGTGCGCAATTGGTCGAGTTGGGTGATCTGCACGATGAAACACTGTTGGTCGATGTCGTGGCCACCGCCCTCGGTCTGCGAAACCAGAGTGCCCGGCCGACGATCGAGGTGCTTCTGGAGTTCTTGTCCGAGCGCAATCTGCTGCTGGTACTGGACAACTGCGAGCACGTGATCGAAGCGGCCGCGGCGCTGACCGAGTCGCTGCTCCGGAGCTGCCCGGACGTGCGGGTTCTCGCGACCAGCCGCGAGGCACTCGGCGTCGGCGGGGAATCGGTGTTCGTGGTGCCGCCCTTGGGGATTCCCGATATGGGGAGCAAACCCGGGCTGCGCACGGTGACCCGCCACGACGCGGTGACATTGTTCGCCGAGCGGGCCGCCGCGGCCGTGCCGGGCTTCGAGGTCACCGATGACTCCGTGCTCAGCGTGGCCGGGATCTGCACTCGACTGGACGGGCTGCCGTTGGCGATCGAGCTGGCCGCGGCCCGGCTGCGCACGATGTCGCCCGAGCAGATCCTGTCCCGGCTCGACGATCGCTATGCGCTGTTGACTCGCGGGAGTCGTGGTGCCCCGATGCGGCAGCAGACCCTGCGGTGGTGCATCGGCTGGAGCTATGACCTGTGCACACCGGCCGAGCAGCGGTTGTGGGACCAGCTGTCGGTGTTCGCAGGCACTTTCGAGCTCGATGCGGTCGAGCAGGTGTGCGGCACCGACCTGACCGAGACGCAGTTGCTCGACACCTTGTCCGCGCTGGTGGACAAGTCGATCCTGATCCGCGAGGAAACCGAGGGCACGGTCCGCTTCCGGATGCTCGAGACCGTTCAGGAATACGGCCGGGAGCAGGCCGAGGACAGCGGGAAGTACCCGGAATACGTTCGGCGGCATCGGGATTGGTGCGAACGACTGGCACTCCAGGTGGAAGCGGAATGGATCGGTCCGCACCAGCTGCAGTGGATTGCCCGGTTGGAGCGGGAGCTGCCGAATCTGCGAAAAGCACTGGAATTCAGCCTGTCCGAGCCGGGCGACACCGCGTTGCGGATCGTCACCGCCCTGTACACGTTCTGGACCTTGCGTGGGCGGCTCGGTGAGGGACGTCGCTGGTACGAGCGCGCGCTGGCCCAATCGACCGACGCACAGCCGCTGGGTCGGGCCAAGGCTCGCTGCGGTGCCGCCACGATGGCCGTCCTGCAGGGTGACCTACCGGCCGCCGCCGAGCACGTGGCGCGGCTCGAGGCCCTGGCCGAGCAGACGGCGGACCCACTGGTCGCGGCCCTGCTCGCCCACGCCAAGGGAAACTATTTCCTGACGGGCGGAGCTGACAATCCGGCTGATGCGGGTACCGCCCTGCTGGCCGACGCCATCGACATCTACGAGGCATCCGGTGACCTCAAATCGCAGCTGGACGCCCAGATTTCGCTCGGCTGGGTTTACGCGCAACAGGGCGACATCCCGCGGGCTCTCGCGGGCCTCGAGAAGGCGCTCGCGATCACCGAATCCGCCGGTGAGACGGTGTATCGGTCGTGGGTGCTGTGGGCAATGGGATTCGCCGTGTGGCGAACGGGTGAGCCCGATCGCGCCACCTCGCTGTTGCAGGAGGGAATTCGAGCGGCCCGGCTGGTGTCCGATCCGGTCGTCGCCACCATCTGTCTCGAGGCGCTGGCTTGGATCGCGACCGAGCAGCGCGATGCCCGCCGCGCCGCTACCCTGCTGGGCGCCGCCGATACGCTGAGCCGCATCGGTGGCAGCTCCATCTCGATGTTGCCCAATATGCTCGTCTACCACGAGGAATTCGCCAGCCGCAGTCGCGAGATGCTCGGCGCGCGCGCCTTCGAGGCGGCCCATCAGGAAGGCGCCGCAATGGGTTTCGACGCCGCAGCGGGTTTCGCGCTCGGCGAGCAAGCCGAAGCGGCCGCACCGCCCCTCCGTTCCGGAGGAACGCTGACCAAGCGTGAGCGCCAGGTCGCCGATCTCGTTGCGGAAGGGCTGACCAACCGGGCGATCGCGGCCCGGCTGGTGATTTCACCACGCACCGCCAACGCACACGTGGAACATATCCTGACCAAACTGGGGTTCACCTCGCGCGCGCAGATTGCGGCATGGGCCGCCGAGCAGGCCGAACTCTGAACTGCGCCGCGGGATCGGGCGGGTCAGTCGAAGAGGATCAGCTGGCGGAGGGCGTGGCCGGCGGCCAGTTCGTCCATGGCTTGGTTGATGTCTTCGAGGCGGATGTGGGAGGAGACGAGGCGTTCGACGGGGAGGTTGCCCGCGCGCCACATGCGGACGAACTCGGGGATGTCGCGGGCGGGGACAGCGGAGCCGAGGTAGCTGCCGATGATGGCGCGGCCCTGGGCTACCAGGGCGAGGGGGGAGATGGAGGCGCGGGCGTCGGGGGCGGGAAGGCCTACGGTGACGGTGACGCCGCCGGGTGCTGTTGCGGCTACGGCGGTTTCGAAGGCTCGGATATTGCCTGCGGCTTCGATGACCGCCTCGGCCTGGATGTTGTCGGCAGCGATTTCCTGGGGGGTGTAGGCGGCGGTGGCACCGAGTTCCAGGGCGGTCTTCAGTTTGTCGGCGACGGTGTCGACGGCGATGACCTCGCGGTCGGTGCCGGCCCGTAGCGCCGCGGCCACGAGCACCGCGGCCATGCCGACGCCGCCGAGGCCGACGACCATGATGCGGTCCGCTGGACCGGGTTTGGCCGAATTCAGCAGGGCGCCACCGCCGGTGAGGACGGCGCAGCCGAGGACGGCGGCCACCTCGGGTGGGACATCGTCGTCGACCGGGACCACCGAGCGACGGTCCACGATGGCATGCGTGGCGAAGGCCGAAACACCCAGGTGGTGATGGACTTCCGCGCCGTCACGCAGCAATCGCCTTCCACCGGAGAGCAATTCGCCCGCGTTGTTGGCGAGGCTGCCGGGTTCGCAGGGGGTGCGGCCGTCGGTGGCGCAGCCGGCGCACTCGCCGCAGCGGGGCAGGAAGGTCATGACGACCCGCTGGCCGACGCGCAGGTCGCTCTCGCCGGGGCCGACCGCCTCGATGCGGCCGGATGCCTCGTGGCCCAGCAGCATCGGCACCGGCCGCACCCGGTTGCCGTCGACCACGGACAGATCCGAGTGGCACAGCCCGGCCGCCTCGATCTTGACGAGCAGTTCGCCGGGTCCGGGTTCGCCCAGTTCCAGCTCGCTGATGGTGATCGGCTTCGAGTCGGCGAAGGGCGTCTGGGCCCCGATGCGTTCCAGGACGGCACCACGAATCCTCATGCGCCCGACGCTACTCCATCGCACCTTCCCAGACAGTGCGAAATCTGCTTCCATGGAGGCCGGACAGGAGCATCCATGAGCACATCGCTGACCACCGGCAATCGAGCCTGCAATCATGTGGTGACGCAGTTCTTCGGCAACCTCGCCCGCGTCTACGACACCGCCGCCCTGCAGCAGGTCGTCTACCGACCGCCGCAGGATCAGGTCCTCGCCGAACTCCGCACCGCCGGATCGCGCCGCATCGCCGACATCGGCTGCGGCACCGGCATTCTCACCGCCCGCATCCAGCGCGAACTGCGCCCCGAGGCCGTCCACGGCGTGGATGCCTCGCCGGGCATGCTGGCCCAGGCCCGCGCCCGCTCCGCCGCCGTGCAGTGGCGGCAGGCCGCCGCCGAGCATCTGCCCTTCGCCGCGGGCGAACTGGACGCGGTCGTGAGCACCAGCGCCTTCCACTTCTTCGATCACCCGGTCGCGCTGCGCGAATTCCATCGGGTGCTGGCCCCCGGCGGGCTCGTCGCCATCGCGACCATGCATCCCTCCGGCCCGACCTCCCGGCCCATTCAGCGGCTCACCCGCAGCCCACGCTTCCCGGCCCACGCGCCCTCACCGCGCGAAACCCGGAAACTGCTGCAGGACGCCGGATTCGAGGTCGTCGATCAGCGCAAGATCGCCCGGCCGCTGCCGTCGTGGCTGATCCCCGACATCATCACCGTCGGACGGCGCGGACGGTAATCGCGGTCACTTGCCCGGGTCGTCGCCGCCGCGGAAGCACACGGTGAGCTCGAGTTTGTTCCAGACCACCCAGACCGCGCCACGGCCGTCGCGCGGACAGCCCGCACCCGAGGTGGCGCCCTCGAGCACCGCGGTCGCCTGCACGATGTGGTCACCCGGAGTCCCGCAGGCGACCTTGGACGGGACATCCATATCGGCGGTGTCGTAGCAGACCCCGGTCCGCCAGTCGAAGGTCAGGCACAGGTGGTAGCGGGCCTTGCCGGTCTTGTCCTTGGGTGCGGATTCCAGCGTGTACAGCGGGCCCGAGCAGGGGTCCGGGCCGTTCTGCAGCACCCGGTAGTTCGCGTCCACCGAGTTGCAGTCCGACGGCTCCGGCGAGCCGGCCTTCCAACTCGGTGCGCCGGTGGCGTCTTTGGCCTGCTGGATGGGCACCTCGACGCAGTCCCCCGCCTTCAGCGCGGCCATCGGATCGGGGGCGTGGGGTTTGGCGGAGGTGGTCGGCAGCCCGGCCTGCACGAGCTCCGGTGGCGCGGCAATCGCTTTGCCCGCGACGGTGTCCCGGGGCAGCGGTGAGATCATGGCGGTCATCGCGCCGAACACCAGCACCCAGCCGACCAGGGCCGAGCCCGCTGCCACCGCGCGCGTCCCGCGGCTCGCCCGATGCGGTGTCCGCCGCGCCCGGCTCGCGACCATCGCCGCGAGGCAGAGCAGCAGCACCGCCACCCCGGCAACCCAACCGACGCCGTGGCTCCCCACCACACAATCCCCTGTCTCAACTCAACTCGTCTGCAAGCTATCCCACCGGTGAGCTTCGGGCAAAACCGGCGAACAGCCCGTGACGGGCTCAGGAGGCGAGTTCGGGGGTGGACTCGGCGAGCGCGGGCGGCCAGGGCGTCGGGGTGATATTGGCCGGTTTGGTGGCAGGGCTGGCGTCCCAGTCGAAGTGGACGCCGACCCACGCCCGGGGCTGTTCGAAGGTGATGACGCGGGCGTCGAAGGAGACGCGGCGGAAGGAGATGTCGCCGAAGAAGTCGCCCCCCGCGAAGATCACCGACCGCCCCGCGAACACGGCGTCGGTGAAGGAGACCTTCCCGTGGTACTCGGCCCGGGCGAAGGACACCTCCTGGGTGCGGCCGGTGCGCCACCGCACCTGCGCGCCCAGCCGCGTGCCGTCGAAGGAACAGGACTCGGAGCAGAAGCGGGAACCGGCGAAAGTAACCCGCGCGCCGGTGAATTCGGCACCGGTGAAGCTGACCCGGTCGCCGTCGAACACGGCGCGTTCGAAGGTGGTCAGGGCCGCGCCGAAACCGGCCCGGGCGAAGACGGCGGGCTCGCCCGCGAAGGTGACGTGGTCGAATGCCGTTCGCGCGCCGCGGAATTGCGCGCCCTCGAAACTCACGCCGCCACCGAAAGTGGCCTCGGTGAAGGTGGCTCCGGCCTTCTCGCGGTCGGTCCGGTCGACCTCGGTGGGCGCGAAGACCGCTCGGTCGAAGACGGCCATACTGCGGAAGACGGCCCCGCGGAAGGTGACCCGCTCACCCAGGAACCGCGTCTGCTCGAAGGACACGGTGCGGCCGCTGAGGAACATGGCGTTGGCGAAGCGGGTGTTGCGGCCCGCGAAGATGGCGTGCCGGAAGTCGGCGTCCTCGAACACGGCGTCGGAGAAGTCGAAATCACAACCACACCATGGTGTTTCGGCAGCGGGCCGCAGATGCTCGGCGATCACCCGCACGATGGTGTCGCGGACCTGCCGATCGTTCTGGCGATAGGTGTATACCCGTTCCACGGCCGTGCCGTGATCCTGGATGCGCTGCGACTTGGAGACCAGGTGGCTGGCCCCCTCCTCCGGTTGATACGGCAGCCGCAGGTACCCGCACAGCACATCCACGCACTGCTGCCGCCGCCAGCGGGCGGAGAATTCGTCGGCCACCCCGGCCATGGCGTAGACCCCGGCGATGCGCACCGCCACATCGGGATCCCCCAGCTGACGGGCCGCGGCGCCGAAGACTTCGGCGAAGCGCCCGCGCTCGGCATCACGCTGCCGCCGGTAGGCGACCACCAGGGCGACCGCTCCGAAGACACCCGCCGTCACGGCGAGCGAAATCTTGCTCAGATCCAGCTGATTCGGCGTCTCGGCCCGCGCGCCCAGGAAATGCCACAACACCCACCAGGTGACGCCCGCGACGGCGAGCCCGCCGAGCACGGCCACCACCGCCGACACCATCAGACCCGACCGGTGTACCGTCCGGCTCACCACCCCACCGAACCTCCACCGCCGCATAGCCGAAGAATAGCGACCCCGGCCCGCTCACGCATCGGATGCGACAATTCAACCGCGACTTCGCGCACCCGAAAATCGCGACGCGCCAAACCGTTTCACCGAGAATGCGGTGTGCCTGCGCGGCAGCGGCACCGAGTCGGCGCGGCGGCGGCACCGCCTCCGACCGGCAGCAGCGCCGTATCCGCCTGGTGCCGAATACGGCGTCCGCCCGGCGATACAGGGTCACCGGGCGGACGCAGACAAGGCCATTCGGGCAATCAGGCGGCTGTCGCCGCCTCCACGGGCTCCTCCACCTCCGCGGCCTCCGCATTGCGGCGCAGCCCGATACCGGCGGCACCCAGGCACGCCAGCGCCACCACGACCACGAACCACGGGAACACCGTGCTCAGCCCCCAGGTGGTGGCCGCCCAGCCCGCCACCACGGTCGGCACCGCCATGGCCGAGTAGGCCAGCAGGTAGTAGGCGGACATGGTCTCGCCCCGCTTGTGCTGCGGGACAACGTTGGACAGGTGCCGCAGCGATCCGCCGAAGCCGAGCCCGAAGGTGCCGCCGAGGGCGAAACCGGCCAGCAGCACCAGCGCCCAGTTGTGGGTGTTCAGCGCCGGAATCGTGATCACCAGCGCGATCGCCATGCCGATATCGCCGGCGATGGCCGCGCGCCGGGCCGGAATCCCGCCCGCGATGGCCTGCGCGATCGCACCCGCGGTCGCCGTCGAAGCCACCACCGCGCCGCCGAAGACCAGATTGTGGATGCCCGTCTTGGCCGAGGCCAGCGACGGATACAGCGACAGCAGCACGCCCAGCACCGACCAGGCCGCCATCACGCCCAGCGCCGAGAACCAGAAGTCACCGCGGATCTCCTGCGGCACAGCCGGTTTGGCAATGGTGATGCGCTGCTTCTGCCGCGCTCCGTGCGGCTCCCGCAGCGCCAGCACACCCGCCGCGATGAGCACGCACACCAGCGTGATCACCACATACGGCGTGCGCAGCGGATGCGGCGCGTACTGGGCCAGCACCGCCGAACCCAGAATCGCCACGGCCATACCGACATTGAAGGCCACCCCGGACAGCTGCCCGGACCGCGCGCCCTGCTGCGGCCGCAGATCCAGCAGCGCCGCCGCGCCCGCCACCACGGTCGCGCCGACCGCGGCCCCGTGCACCGCCCGGGCCAGCAGCAGCATGGCCACATTGTCGGCGAGCAGGAACACGACCAGACCCACGATCATGAGCGCGAACGCACCCAGCAGGACCGGCTTGCGGCCCACCACGTCCGAGATCCGCCCCGACACCAGCACCGCGCCCAGCGCCGCCACCGCGTAGGCGGCGAAGACGAAGGTCGTGGTGAGCGGGGAGAAATGCCAGCTCTGCTGATAGATCCCGTACAGCGGGGCCGGTGCGCCCGAAACGCCCAGCGCCACACCGCTGGCCGCGAGGACCAACGCGTAGGCCCAGGTCTGGCTGCCCTGTTCGGCTCGAGCCGCAACCACCGTTGCCGATGCCATCGAACCCTCCATCAGGTAAGTTTGATTGTGATCGAACCAAACCCTACGCGGGGTTCGACGATTATCAAACTAGATATCCGAGTGAGGTAGCTCATGCCCGACACCGAAGCGCTGCCCGCGGTGGCCCCGCTGCCCGCGGTGCTCGGCGCACTACAGGACCCGATCCGCCTGGAGATCGTCCGGCGCCTGGCCAATGCCGGCACCCCGCTGCGCTGCAGCCTGACCTACGACGGCATCAGCAAATCGACGGCCGCCCACCACTTCAAGATCCTGCGCGAGGCCGGCGTCACCGCCCGCGTCACCATCGACGGCAACACCCACCTGCGCCTGCGCTCCGCCGACCTGGACACCGCCCTCCCCGGCCTGCTCGCCGCGGTACTGACGGCCGTGAATCGTGAACGCGATGACACTCCGGCCGACGCGGACACCCCGGCCGCGCGGGAGAGCGATTCGTGACCCGAGAACAGTTCGTCGCCGCGTCAGGCGACGCGCCGACAGTTGATCTCGCGGCATTCCGGGCCGATCAGCACGCCGCCTCGGACCACGCCGGGCCGGGTCACCGCTGACCGGCACAACGATATCGCCCGCGCCCCATCATCCCGCGGCGACCCGGGCGGCGGCCAATTGCGCTCGCAGCGACTCGTTTTCGCGGCGCAGGTCCTCGAGCTCCGTGGTCAGCCGCTGTTGCTCGGCGGCGGCGTAGCGGCGTTCCAGGGCGATGGCCTCGTCGAGGCGTTCCTTGGTGAAGCGGGGGCGGATGTATTTGACGCAGTTCCAGTTGCAGGCCTCGACGGTGATGACGATCGCCCGCTCGGCGATCTTCTGGATCGCGCCGGTGTATGCCCCCGACACCCGGTCGACCAGCTCGGGATTCTCGGTGCGCTCGACCATGCGGGCGCGGCCGTAGACCTTCAGCCGCTCGCGCACCGGGTAGTCGATGAAGAACAGGGCGACGCGGTCGTTCTCGGTGAGGTTGCCCACGGTGACGTACTGGCGGTTGCCCGACAGGTCGGCGAAGGCGAGGGTGCGCTCGTCGAGGACCTGGACGAAACCCTTGGGGCCGCCGCGATGCTGGATGTACGGCCAGCCGTCCGGGGTGGCGGTGCCGAGGAAGAAGGAGTCGGCCGCGCGGATGAATCCCATCTCACGCAGCTCGAGCGGTTGCGGCTCGTCGCGCCCGCTCTCGAGCTGGGCGCCGTAGTCCCGGTAGCTCCCCGCGATCTTCTGACGTTCCCGCGCCGCTGCCGAGAAGGCGATCCGCGCGTACCGATTCGACATGACGCGTCCTTCCGCTGTCCCGTTATCGAACCTATCAGTACGTTCCAGCTGGTCCGAGCCTCGCGCGGTGTGGCGCTCGTCGCCATCGATCAGGATCGGGTGAGCGGCAGGGACTTCCACCAGTCGACCACACCGCTCGGCGTGGCCGGATTGCCCCGGGTGTACAGCAGGAACTTCTCCCGCGCGGGATCGTCGAAGAAGGTGGTGGCGAAGGCGGTGGAGGGCACGTCCGGAACGGAATCGAAGCGCAGATTGGTGTATTGCTTTGCGCCGCAGTACTCCTTGAAGGAGAGGTTCTCGAAAGTACTGCCCGCCGGGCGGATTCGATTCGCCACCGCGCGGGCCGCGGCGCCCGAACCGTAGGCGAACAGGACGTACTCACGGACATCGTGGTCGGCCGAATACTGGCAGTCCCAGGCCGCCGACCACCCTTCGAAGGCCCACGGCGGCAGGAAATCCTTGGTGTCGTGATCCACCACCCGGCAACTCGCGGCGCGATAACCCGCACCGAGCTCGGGCGTCCGGGGAACCAGTCCCGGGAATTGCGCACTGATCTCGCCGATCTCGGCGACGGGCTCCTTCGGCTTCTCCGACTTGCCCAACGGCGTGAACAGGAAGACCGCCAGTCCCAGCGCGGCCGTCAGGCAGGTGCCGAGCAGCACCACCGTCCGCACCCCGACCGGCCATCGGCGCCCCGATCGCCGCGAAGTCGCCTCCGCCGGTGGCGCTTTCAGATGCCGGCCGGTGGGCGGCTCGAACAGATCCGGGATATCGGTCAGCCGTCCCGAACGCAGGGCCACCGGGGTCTGTGACGCCCGCCGCTGTGCCCCGGTATCCGACTGCGGCATCCGCCGCGCTCCGGTATCCGACTGCGCCAGACGTCGCCGGGCCGACGTGGCCACCGGTGCCGAGCGCGGACCCGTGCCTCTGGTGCCCCGGCGGGCGGCAGGTGAATTCGCCGGCCGTACAGGCGTTTCCGGGGCGTGTTCCGGCCGCGCGCCCGACGCGGCCCCGCCAGCCAGTGCCCGCTGCGCCGCCGCCGCGAACTCCGAACACGACGGGTATCGCTCTTCCGGATTCTTCGCCAGCGCCCGGGCCAGCACCGGATCCAGTGTCGCGGGCAGCCCGGGCCGCAGGCTCGCGACCGACGGCGGCCTGTCGTACAGGTGCGATTTGACGATGGCCCCGAGATCGGCGGCCGGGAACAACGGCACCCCGGTCAGCAGCCGAAACAGCGTGCAGGCCAACGAGTATTGGTCCGACCGGTGGTCGACCGGGTGATTCTGCAGCTGCTCCGGTGCGGCGTAGGCCAGCGTCGCCATCACCGAGCCGGAACCGGTGAGACGCCCGGTGTCCTCCTGCAGCCGCGCGATCCCGAAGTCGGTGAGCAGCACCCCCGCTTGCTGTTCCCGGGTCTCGCGGGCCAGCAGGATATTGGCGGGCTTCACGTCTCGGTGCAGCACCCCCACCCGGTGCGCGTAGTCCAGGGCGTCGCCGGTGGCGGTGACGATCTCCACCGCCCGCTCGGGCGACATATCGGTCACCGCCTCGGCCTCGGTGCCGTCGACGTACTGCATGGCGATCCACAGCCGCCCGTGCTCGACACCCCGGTCGTACACCGTGACCACGCCGGGGTGATTGAGCCGCGCGGCGAGGTCGGCCTCGCGTTCGAAGCGGGTGTGAGTCGCGGTGTCGCCGTGGTACTCCGAGTTCAGTACCTTCAGTGCGATCCACCGGGGCAGCCGCGGATGCCGGGCCAGGTACACGGCCCCCATGCCGCCGCGCCCCAGCTCTCGCTCGATCACGTACCCGGCGAAGTTCTCACCTGGAGAAAGCACAACCCCTCCCATTCCGGCGAGGTGATCATAGCCACAAACGGACATACCTCACCGGCCAGGCGGGACTACTGCCGAGTAGCGATCTCAGTCCACGAGATGACGTACGGCGGCGGGCAGGTCGCGGGTGCGGCGGTAGGGTCCGGCCACCGCGACGCCGAAGGGGCGGGCGAGCAGGGCGGCCGCGATTCGGGAGACCTCGTCGGTGGTGACTTCGTCTATGCGAGCGAGGGTTTCGGACACGCTGCGGTGGTTGCCGTAGCTGAGTTCCGAGCGGCCGATGCGGTTCATGCGCGAACCGGAATCCTCCAGCCCCAGCACCAGACCGCCCCGCAGCGAACCCTTGGCGCGGGCGCATTCGGCGTCGGTGATGCCGTCGGCGGCCACCTCCTCGAGCACCCCGCGCGCCAAACTCGCTACGCGGCCCAGGTTTTCGGGCTGGCAGCCGAGGTAGACCGAGAACGCGCCGGTGTCGGCGAAGGTGTCGACGCTGGAGTACACCGAGTACGCCAGGCCGCGCTCCTCCCGAATGCGCTGGAACAGACGCGAACTCAGCCCGCCGCCCAGCACCGTGTTGAGCACCGACAGCGGCCAGCGCTTCTCGCCCTCGTGCCGGCCGAAAGCGCGGGTGCCGAACACCAGATGCGCCTGCTCGCTGTCGCGCTGGACGCGCAGCAGCTCCGGATTGCCGCGCGGCCGGAATCGGCCCTCGCGCCGTGGAGCCGGTTCGAGCCCGGATTCGAGCCGATTCCCGAAGGCGCGGTACACCAGTTCGACGGTGTGCTCGTGCTCGATATTGCCGGCCACCGCCACCACCATGCGGTCGGGCCGGTAGCGGCGCTGGTGGAACGAGCGCAACTGCTGGGCCTGCATGGCCTCGATGGTCTCGACACTGCCGATCACCGGGCGGCCGATCGGATGATCACCGAACAGCGCGCTGAGGAAGGTGTCGCCGACGATGTCCTCGGGATCGTCGTCGCGCATGGAGATCTCCTCCAGCACGACCTGCCGTTCCACCGACACGTCCTCGGCGCGGCACAGCCCGTTCATCACCACGTCGGTGACCAGGTCCACCGCCAGCGGCAGATCCTCGTCCAGCACGTGCGCGTAGTAGCAGGTCTGCTCCTTGGCGGTGAAGGCGTTCAGCTCACCGCCGACCGCGTCCATGGCCTGCGCGATATCCAGCGCCGAGCGCGAGGGTGTGGCCTTGAACAGCAGATGCTCGAGGAAGTGCGCGGCGCCGGCCACGGTCGGGCCCTCGTCGCGCGAGCCGACCCCGACCCACACGCCGATCGAGGCCGAGCGCACGCCGGGCACATGCTCGGTGACCACCCGTAGACCGCCGGGCAGCACGGTGCGGCGCACGCCGACATCCGTTGCGGGCGCTTGATTCTGGGCAACCACCAGTGAAGAGCCCCCCTGCTCCAGATTCCGGAGCAAGGGGGCCGTGTCTGTCGCGGCGCGCGCGGAACCCGCGCGCACCGCGGACTGCTTCTTCGTCACAGAGAAATAATTACTCTGCGTTCGCGTCGGCCGCAGCAGAGGCTTCGGAGTTGTCCGAATCCTCGTCGATCGGCACCAGCGAGATCTTGCCGCGGTTGTCGATGTCGGCGATCTCCACGCGGATCTTGTCGCCCACATTGACCACGTCCTCGACCTTGGCGACGCGCTTGCCGTTGCCCAGCTTCGAGATGTGGACCAGACCGTCGCGGCCCGGCAGCAGCGAGACGAACGCGCCGAAGGCAGTGGTCTTGACGACCGTGCCCAGGAAGCGCTCGCCGACCTTCGGCAGCTGCGGGTTGGCGATGGCGTTGATCGCGTCGATCGCGGCCTGCGCCGACGGGCCGTCGGTCGCGCCGACGAACACGGTGCCGTCGTCCTCGATGGAGATGTTGGCGCCGGTGTCCTCGGTGATCTGGTTGATGACCTTGCCCTTGGGTCCGATCACCTCGCCGATCTTGTCCACCGGGATCTTGATGGCGGTGACGCGCGGAGCGTAGGGGCTCATCTCGTCCGGGGTGGCGATGGCCTCGGCCATCACGTCCAGGATGGTGTGGCGCGCGTCCTTGGCCTGGTTCAGCGCACCGGCCAGCACCTTCGACGGGATGCCGTCGAGCTTGGTGTCCAGCTGCAGGGCGGTGACGAACTCGCGGGTACCGGCCACCTTGAAGTCCATGTCGCCGAAGGCATCCTCGGCGCCCAGGATGTCGGTGAGGGCCACGTAGCGGACCTCGTCCTCACCCTTGTCGTTCTTCACGGTGTCCGACACCAGGCCCATGGCGATACCGGCGACCGGGGCCTTCAGCGGCACACCGGCGTTCAGCAGCGACAGGGTCGAGGCGCAGACCGAACCCATCGAGGTGGAACCGTTGGAGCCCAGCGCCTCCGACACCTGACGGATGGCGTAGGGGAACTCCTCCTGCGACGGCAGCACCGGCACCAGCGCGCGCTCGGCGAGCGCGCCGTGGCCGATCTCGCGGCGCTTGGGCGAGCCCACGCGACCGGTCTCACCGGTGGAGAACGGCGGGAAGTTGTAGTGGTGCATGTAGCGCTTGGAGGTCTCCGGGCCGAGCGAGTCGACCTGCTGCGCCATCTTCACCATGTCCAGGGTGGTGACACCCAGGATCTGGGTCTCGCCACGCTCGAACAGCGCCGAACCGTGGGCGCGCGGCACCACGGCGACCTCGGCGGACAGCGCGCGGATGTCGGCCAGGCCGCGGCCGTCGATGCGGAAGCTGTCGGTCAGGATGCGCTGGCGCACAAGCTTCTTGGTGACCGAGCGGAAAGCGGCGCCCAGTTCCTTCTCACGGCCCTCGAAGGACTCGGCCAGCTCGGAGAGCACGGAGAGCTTGATCTCGTCGATCTTCTCCTCGCGCTCCTGCTTGCCCGCGATGGACAGCGCCTCGTTCAGCTCGCGCTTGGCGGTGCCCTCGACGGCCTCGTAGGCGTCGGGCTGGTACGGCAGGAAGATCGGGAACTCTTCGGTCGGCTTGGCCGCCAGGGCGGCCAGGTCCGACTGCGCCTTGCACAGGCGGGCGATGAACGGCTTCGCGGCCTCGAGGCCCTCGGCCACAACGGTTTCCGTCGGCGCGGAAGCGCCGTCGGCGATCAGGGCGAGCACATTGTCGGTGGCCTCGGCCTCGACCATCATGATGGCGACGTCACCGTCGACCACGCGGCCCGCGACGACCATGTCGAACACGGCGCCCTCGAGCTGCTCCACGGTCGGGAAGGCGACCCACTGGCCCTCGATCAGCGCGACGCGCACGCCGCCGACCGGGCCGGAGAACGGCAGGCCCGCGATCTGGGTGGACGCCGAGGCGGCGTTGATCGCGACCACGTCGTACAGATCCTTCGGATCCAGCGACATGACGGTGACGACGACCTGGATCTCGTTGCGCAGGCCGTCGACGAAGGACGGACGCAGCGGCCGGTCGATCAGGCGGCAGGTCAGGATGGCGTCGGTCGAGGGGCGTCCCTCACGACGGAAGAACGAGCCGGGGATACGGCCCGCGGCGTACATGCGCTCCTCGACGTCCACCGTCAGCGGGAAGAAGTCGAACTGATCCTTGGGCTGCTTGGAGGCCGTGGTGGCCGACAGCAGCATGGTCTCGTCGTCGAGGTAGGCGACGACGGAACCGGCGGCCTGCTTGGCCAGGCGGCCGGTCTCGAAACGAATGGTGCGAGTGCCGTAGCTGCCGTTGTCGATCAGGGCGACGGACTCGAAAACGCCGGGCTCGACCTCGGCGGCGGAACTGGTCTGGGTGTCGGACATCTTTGTTATCTCAACCTCTCGTCTTCGCCGGGTCCAGCACGCATCGATCACGTGCGACCCGGCTCATGAGCCGTACCCGGCATGGGCGCGCGGCAGCCCTCCTGGCCACAGCGCGCACACCCGGCCCTATCCCCTTGGATACGGCGACGCGGAGGCGGTCATCGATCGAAGCCCTCCGGGCGCGCATGGTTCATCTCACTTCGCGCCCCGAAAAGCCACTACCGAAGACCGACGCCACGCGACGGGTGCATACGGCTCGTGTTGGCGTATACCCGGCCGATCCTCCCCCTCGTGGGGATACACGGCCGCATATACGAAAAGCCAACGAGGAGATTCTATGCCTCCTCGTTGGCCGGTTCGTCAACTGCCTCTGCCGGCGAGGTGTGTCACCTCGCCGCGCCGAGGGTCCGCGGCGTGGGTCAGCGACGCAGGCCGAGACGCTCGATCAGCGAACGGTAACGCTCGATGTCCTTGTCCTGCAGGTACTTCGAGAGCCGCTTGCGACGACCGATCAGCGCCATCAGGCCGTGGCGGGTGTGGTGGTCGTGCTTGTGCTTCTTGAGGTGCTCGGTGATGTCGGCGATCCGCTTGGACAGCAGCGCGATCTGCGCCTCCGGGGAACCGGTGTCCTTCTCGTGCACGCCGTACTCGGCGAGGATCGCCGACTTCTGCTCAGTGGTGAGAGCCACAGATACTCCTTGTTTCAGTCCGCGCTCGAAGGACCGGACGAATCCGGTTGGGCGCCGCCGCGGACCACAGCAAACCCGACGGGACAGCTTACCGGAGCGCCCGTGGTAGCGGAAATCGGCCCCGGGGGCCCTACTCGCCGGTCTCGTCGTCGAGAACCTTGCGGGCCTGGTCGACGTCCTTGTCGATGGCCTCGACCAGCTCCTCGATGGACCCGAACTTCCGCATGCCGCGCAGCTGCTCGACGAAGTCCACGGCCACGTGCTTGCCGTAGAGGTCGGCGTCGAAGTCGAGGACATGGGGCTCGACGGTGCGGTTGCGGCCGTCGAAGGTCGGATTGGTGCCGACCGAGATGGCGGCCATGTGGCGCTCGCCGGCCAGCGGGTCGCCGGGTTCGAGGACGGTGAACCAGCCCGCGTACACCCCGTCGGCGGGGATGGCGGCGTGCATGGTCGGGGCCACATTGGCGGTCGGGAAACCCAGGCCCTTGCCGCGGCCGTCGCCGTGCACGACCACGCCCTCGACGCGATGCGGGCGGCCCAGCGCCTCGGCGGCCGCGCCCACATTGCCCTCGGCCAGGCAGCCGCGAATGTAGGTGGAGGAGAAGGTGACGGCGTGCTCACCGAGCAGCTGCACGCCGTCGACGTCGAAGCCGTAGCGGCTGCCGAGCTCGCGCATGGTGTCGACGGTGCCGGCGGCCTGCTTGCCGAAGGTGAAGTTGTCGCCCACCACGACCTCGACCACGTGCAGCCGGTCGACGAGCAGCTCCTCGACGTACTCCTCGGGGGTGAGCTTCATGAAGTCACGGGTGAAGGGCATCACCACGAACACGTCGATGCCGAGTTCCTCGACCAGTTCCGCGCGCCGGTCCAGGGTGGACAGCTGCGCCGGATGCGCACCGGGCCGCACCACGTCGACCGGGTGCGGGTCGAACGTCATGAGCACCGACGGAACGCCCCGCACCGCAGCGGATTTCACCGCACGGCTGATGAGCTGGGCGTGACCGCGATGCACGCCGTCGAACACCCCGATGGTGAGGACACACCGGCCCCAGTCCGCGGGCATCTCCTCGAGACTTCGCCATCTCTGCACACGGGAAGCCTACGCAAAGCGCGTCACAGACAATATTCGGCGGTGCGGATCTTCACGGCCGGAAGCATGTCCGTCACCCCGCGTTCACCGCTCCGGCCCACCCGCCGGCGTGGCCCACCCGGAGATGAACCAGTGCTGGCGGCCGGTATCGGGTTCGTACCATCGGCGTGGAAGTCTCCCGACGTCAGCTCCATAGACATGGATACCGACGCAAGGGGTCTCGCTCCCGCAGTTGACCCTGTGGACGTCGTCGTCGGTGGTGCAGCAGATCGTCACCTGACCGCGATGCCAGTCGTGTTCCACGGTCGCCACGAGCGGGATGTCCGGGGCCGCGGGTTTGACGTAGCGGGTCTCGTGTTCGACACCGGAGTAGATCCCGACCACTCCCCAGGTCTCGTGTCCGTGGACAGGCGTGGTCTGACCGACATCCCACACCGCCGACACGATGCTGAACGATCCATCGGTCGCGATATGGAGCGGGTACACCACGTAGTGGTCCGCATCCGGCTGCGTGAATTCGGGCGGAAGAGTGACATCCGAAGCCAGCAGCGCCCGGAGCCGGTCGGCTACCAGAGCCGTGAGCCGGTGTTCGTCGCTGCTGTCGTGGACCAGGGCGTCCACGTCCCCGGCGAACCGGGTCAGATCGGCGGCACCGCGGCCGGTATGGATGCAGGTCATCGAGACTCCTCTCCGTCTCCTCGGTGGAGGCCGCTCCGATAAGCCCTTCAGCACCAAGTGATAAGCCCTTCAGCACCAAGTAGAGTCGCGCCGCAACGGTCGAACATGAGGAATTTGTCCCATTTTCGGGAGTGGTACCGGCGGGGGCGGAGCGTCGTACCCGAAACAGCCTCGGCGTAGCGTGAGTAAGCGCGACGACAGGAGACGATCGTGGCGCCGTTTGTTTCCAGAAGAGAGGTCCTGGCGGCACTTTCGATTGCGATCGATCTGGGCTTGGGCCAGCCGATGGAGCACATGCTGCGGTCCGCGGTCATCGGGACCCGGCTTGCCGATCTCCTGCGCCTGACCGAGGAGGAGCGGTCGGCCGTCTTCCATACGTCGCTGCTGATGTGGATCGGATGCCATGCCGATTCGCACGAGTACGCGCACTGGTTCGGCGACGACATCACCGTTCGCCACGACAGCTTCGCGGTCGACTGGTCGGGCTTACCGTATCTCCGCTTCTTGCTTCGCAATGTCGGACGCGGGTTGCCGGTGGGCAAGCGTGCGCAGATCGGCGCGACGCTGATCAAGGACGCCAGGGGCAACCTCGGCAAACTGGTGCGCTCGCACTGCGCTTCCGCATCGCTGCTGGCCGAGCAGTTCGGCCTGGGCGAGGAGGTCGCCTCCGCGCTGCGTTTCGCCTTCGAACGGTGGGACGGGCGTGGACTGCCGAACGGAGTCGCCGGCACCGGCATCCCGATCGTGATGCGGGTCGTCCAGCTCGCCGATGTCGTCGAGGTGCCCCATCGCGCCGAGGGCGTCGAAGCGGCGATCACGGTGGCCCGCGGCCGAAGCGGTGGACAGCTCGACCCGCAACTGGTGTCCGTCCTCGCCGGCTCGGCACGGGACCTGCTCGGCCTGCCGGACGACGCGTGGTCGGCGGCCGCGGCGGCACTGCCCGATCCGGATCGGATCGTCACCGGCGCCGAACTCGATACGCTGCTGCAGGCGCTCGGCGACTTCGTCGACCTGAAATGTCCTTTCACCCTTGGTCATTCGCGTGGGGTGGCAGAGCTGGCGCATGCCGCGGCGAGCTGCGCCGGACTGGGCCCGGCGGACGCGGACCTGATGCGCCGGGCAGGGTATGTCCACGACCTCGGCCGCATCGGCGTGTCCAACCACATCTGGGAGAAACCGGGACCGCTCACCGCCTCCGAATGGGAACGCGCGCAGATGCACCCCTACCTGACCGGCCGGATCCTCAGCCGCGTGGGCGGTCTTGAGGCGGTCCGAGCCGTCGCGGAACGGCATCATGAACACCTGGACGGCTCGGGGTACCCGAACGGTCTCACCGGCGGCGCTCTCTCCGTGAACGATCGGCTGCTCGCAGCCGCGGTGAAGTACCACAGCTCGCGGGAACCGCGACCGTATCGGGTGGCCCTCGACCCCGACCAGGCTGCTCGCCGGCTGCGCCGCGACGCAGCGGCCGGGCAACTCGAGCCGACCGCTGTCGAGACGGTGCTGGAAGCCGCGGGACATCGGCGGTCCCGGCGACCCGCACGCCCGTCTGGTCTGACCCCCAGGGAGACCGAGGTACTGATCAACGTGGCCTGGGGTCGATCGAATCGGGAGATCGCGAATGCCCTCGGCGTTTCGGAGAAGACGGTCCGCAATCACGTCGAACACATCTACAGCAAGATCGGGGTCACGAACCGGGTCGGGGCGAGCCTGTTCGCGACACAGCACGGCATGGTCAGCCCGGTGTCACCGTGAACCGGAAAAGGGGGCGAATGCCTCATGACCACCCGGGTCGTCCCGACGACGATCGTTCCATGACGACCATCGATAACCCCAGAACCGCGGCGCAGACGACGCTCGACCGCCCGGCGCTCTGGCCGGGTACGGACGAACGGCTCGCCGGTTACGGCGTGATGGGTATGCCGTTCGAAACCGGGGACTATCTCGCACTGCGGCATTTCGCCGCCACGTCGATCGGTTCGGGCTATCGCGCTGTGTGGCACCGGAACCCGGCAGGCGAATGGACCTTCTACTCCGATGTGGCACCGGAACTCAGCTGTGCCCGGTACTTCTCCGACGGCGGCACGGCCACCACGGTCCGCACCCCGATCGATATCGAGTGGGTCGGCCCGTACTCCTTGGAGGCTCGGATTCCCGGCATTCTCGAGTGGCGGATCGACCTGGAGGCCACCGGCCGTACCCGCCTGCTGAGTGCCGTGGGACGCCACACCCCGGCCGCAGTGTGGCGCAGCGACCGTTGTCACCGGATCATGGCCAAGGGCGTGGGCCCGATGCTGCAGGTCGGGCATATCCGCATGAGCGGAACTGCCCCGAACGGGCAGCACTTCGCGGCCGGACCGATGCTGATGTGGCTCGTCTCCGCCAGCCGGGCACGGTTGCGCGGAGCCGATCTCGGCGCACCCGCTCCGCTGCCACAGCAGCAGCGGCTCGGCGATTTCTGGCTGCCGCAACGCGGCGTGTTCGTCGTCGCGAGAGCCGCGTTCGACTCGTTCGACCCGGCCAGACACCTGGCCCCTGCCGCCGCGGCGTGATGGCGGGCCGTCGGTCATCGATGTTCGAAGGCCGCAATTTCGCCATCCGGATCGTTCCCGCGCCGGTAGGTTAGGGATCTGCGGGAAGTGAAACCAAAGGTCAGGAGTGCGCCTCGATGACCTGGACTACCGGCCCGGTCATACCCTGGATCAACCCTCGGTCGGCCCATCGGCAAGCTGTCGCGGCGGGCCTGGTCGTGATGCGCCGCGACCCGCTCAATGCCGAGACGCCGGTCTCCGAGCTGGGCGGCGGCGTCACTCCGAACGCCCGGTTCTACAAGCGGAATCATTTCCGGATTCCGGATCTCGACCCGGCCGACTGGCGGCTTCGGGTCACCGGCCAGGTCACACATCCGTCGACGTGGACTCTGCCGGACCTGCGCCGAATGCCGTCGCGGACATGGACTGTCACCCTCGAGTGCGCCGGCAACGGCCGAGCGGCCCTGGACCCACCGACGCCGGGAGAGCAGTGGGGACTCGGCGCGGTCGGCACGGCGGAATGGACCGGAGTGCCCCTGCTCGAGGTGCTCGCGCAGGCGGGTCCCGCGCCCGGAGCGTGCGAAGTGGTGTTCCGCGGTGCGGACAGCGGGCCTGTCGACGGGCATTCGGGGACGATCCGTTTCGAGCGCAGCCTCGACCTGACCGATGCCCGGCACAGCGGGGCGTTGCTCGCCTACGCCATGAACGGTGAGCCGCTGTCCGCCCTCCACGGCCGTCCGCTCCGGCTGGTCGTTCCGGGCTGGTACGGGGTGGCGTCGGTGAAGTGGCTCACCGACATCGAGGTCCTCGACCATCGGTTCGCCGGGTTCTTCCAGACCGAAAAGTACTGCTACGAGTGGGAGCGCGGCGGGCAGGTCGTCACCGAGCCGGTGCGCCTGCAAGAAGTACGGTCCGTGATCACGGCTCCCGCGTCGAACGCCGTTGTGCGCCCCGGACCGCTCACCATCCAGGGTGTCGCCTGGTCCGGCCTCGCCCCGATCACCGGCGTCGAGGTCTCGATCGGCGGAGGGAGCTGGCAGCAGGCTCGATTGCCGGGGAAGCAACTGCCGGACAGCTGGCGCGAATGGGATCTGGTCACCTCTGTCGATGCCCCCGGACCGACCACCGTGCGGGTGCGGGCGACGGATGCGGCGGGCCACACCCAGCCCGACGAGCCCGCATGGAATCGGTTGGGGTACGGGGCAAACGCGGTCCACTGTGTGCCGATCCACGTCACGCGATAGCGGACCCGCCCGCCGAACCGTGCTCCCTACCAGCGAGCGCGCCGATGTGTGAAACCGCGCGAGGTGTGCCTAAGCTCGGGTACGTGCCCGGAAAACGAGACATCGCCACCCGCCGCGAGCTGGCCGATCCGTCCGCACCTTCCGAACCCCACAGCAAGACCGCGACCGTCGCCCCGGTGCTGTCCTCGGTCGCCCAGGACTACCTGAAAGTGATCTGGACGGCGCAGGAGTGGTCGCAGGAGAAGGTGTCGACCAAGCTGCTCGCCGAGAAGATCGGCGTCTCCGCCTCCACGGTGTCCGAGGCCGTCCGCAAGCTCGCCGACCAGGGGCTGGTCGAACACGCCCGCTACGGGGCCATCACGCTCACCGAGGACGGCCGCCGCGCCGCGATCGCCATGGTGCGCCGGCACCGGCTCATCGAGACCTTCCTGGTCAATGAACTCGGCTACGGCTGGGACGAGGTGCACGACGAGGCCGAGGTGCTCGAGCACGCCGTCTCGGAGACGCTCATGGATCGCATCGACGCCAAACTCGGCCACCCCGACCGGGATCCGCACGGTGATCCGATTCCCTCGGTGGACGGCGCGGTGCCCACTCCCCCGGCCCGCCAGCTCAGTGATTTCGGCGCCGGCGAATCCGGCCGGGTGGCACGGATTTCCGACTCCGATCCGGCCATGCTGCGCTACTTCGATTCGCTCGGCATCGCGCTGGACACACCCATCGCCGTGGTGGAGCGGCGCGATTTCGCGGGCACCATCGCCGTGCAGGTCGACGAACGCACGATCGACCTCGGAAGCATTGCGGCCGAAGCGATCTGGCTCAGCGAAGCGCACTGAACGGGCGGCCGGGAACTCCGTCGCGGTCAGGCGGGCGCGGCCGGAGTCGCCCGCGAGGTGAGGGCCGCGAGCAGCGAGGAGACCTCGGCGGGCACGTACGGCTGACTCCATCGATACGTCCGAGTCCGGGTTGCGTCGCTGACGGTGACCTCGTAGCTGAACCCATCGGGAACAGCGGTCCCGGCCGATCCGGCGGGGTCGCCGGTGAGCAACCCCGCCGCGATCGTGGCATCGCCGGGCGGCAGGTCGGCGGCATCGACCTCGGCGGTCAAGTCCAGACCGGCCAGCCCACCCGACCGTCGATATGCGATGCGTATCGGCGACATACGAACGAGCGTAGTCCCGATGCGATCACTGCACCGGAACCTTCACCGCGTCCCAGCCGGCCCGCACCGCGTCCGCTTCGGTACTCGTGGCACCGAAGCGGGTGCGCGCGTTCTTCAGCGTGAGAGTCGCGAAGCCGGTGAAGCTGCTGTTGGGCTTGAGCCTCGGGTCGTTGAGGGTTTCGTACCAGATCGTGCCCGGCGCCCGCCATGCCGGTCCGCCGATCGTGAGGGCGGTGACGGCGAACGCGCGGTTGGGGATTCCGGAGTTGATGTGGACACCCCCGTTGTCCGATGTGGTCTGCACGAAATGGGCCATGTCCGCCGGCTGATTGTCATGCTTGTTGGCGGTGCCCGGCGCCTTCATCGACCGCAGCGCCGGTGCCAGCAACGGCCCCACGATGTCGGCGCCGATGAGCCAGTCCGCCTGCGCGGCGTTCTGGCCCAGGTGGTACTGCTTGACCAGCGACCCGAACACGTCGGAGATCGATTCGTTCAGCGCACCCGACTCGCCCGAGTAGATCAGGTTCGCTTCGTGCTGGGTGACGCCGTGGGTCAGCTCGTGACCGATCACGTCGATTCCCCGGGTGGTGTCGGTCAGGATCTGGCCGTCACCGTCGCCGAAGAACATGCGCCCCTGACCGTCCCAGAACGCGTTGTCGAAGGCGGTGCCGTAGTGCACCAGCCCGGCGATCGGCATACCCTGGCCGTCGATCGAATCTCGTTGAAACACATCCCAATACAGCGAGTAGGTGGCGCCGAAGCCGTCATACGCCGCGTCGACGGAGGCGTCCCCGGACGGCGGGTCGCCCTCGTGCCGGACCAGTGTGCCCGGACCCGGGCTCTCCGAGTGCCGCTGGTCGTAGATCCAGCGGTGCGGGGTGCCGCCGGCGGCGGCCAGCGCGAGCCGGACGGGCGCGACGAGCCGGGCGGCGACCTCGGCACGAGCTTGCCGGAACGAACTGTCCCGGTCCAAGGCCGTCAAGACCGCCAACCGCTGCTCGTGCGTCGCCTCCCGCGCCAGCGAGACCAGCAGGTCGGGCGGCAGAATGCAGGCGAGCGAATGCCTTCTCATGATGTTCTCCCCATCATCGAATGACCCAGCCGGAGAATGAGTTCGGAGACCGCGAGTAGCCACAGCCTCCTCACCCCCCGAGGCCGGTAATGGATGGGCCCGTTTCGCCCCTCTCCAGAGTGAGCCGGCCCGACCCGAAGGGCATGAGTACTCGGCTACTCGAATCGGCGCGTCGGCAATCAGGCAGCATCCGGAGAACCACCGGCGCCGAGATCAGACGAGGCGGTGCCCGCCGTCCACGTGCAGGACGGTGCCGGTGACGAAACCGTTGCCGATGACCGAAAGGACGGCGGCCGCAATGTCGTCCGGTCGCCCCAACCGCCTCGCCGGCAGCTTCTCGGCCATGGCCGCCAGCCGCTCCTGCTTGTCCTCCCAGGGCATGGACTCCCAGATATCGGTCAGCACCCAGCCGGGCGACACCGCGTTCACCCGAATCGGGCTCAGCTCCACCGCCAGCGCCCGCGTCAACCCCTCCAGCGCGGCATTCACCGCCGCCACCATGGCCCCGCCGACCGCCGGGCGGTAGGCGGCGATCCCGGAAATGAAGGTGAGCGAGCCGTTCTCCGTCAACCGCGCGTGCTTGGCCAGCAGCATCGACCCGATCAGCTTGGTCTCGAGAAAGCCGCGCCCGTGCTCGAAGTCGAAGGTGGCGACGGGTCCGTACGCCCCGGCCAGATCGGCGGCGGTGGTGATCACGTGATCGACGGTCCCGACGGTCTCGAACAACCGCGAAACCTGTTCCTCGTCAGCGACATCCGCGACCACGGCACTCACCTTCCCATCCCCGAGCTCCCGCACCGCGTCGGCCAGCCGCTGCTCCGACCGGCCGACGATGATCACCTCGTTGCCCGCCGCCAGCAGGGCGTCGGCGATCGCCTGGCCCATACCGGAGCCGCCGCCCACCACGACCGCCCGTCCGACCTGTGTTCCGAATCCGTTGTCTGTCATGCCATTCAGCAAACCGGCGGCGCGCACCCCGCGTCCACGACGCGCGGCCGAACAGCCGTGAGGCCGGGGCTAACACCGCAGGCCGGCCGCGTGTGTCAGGGCTCGAACGCCGCGAGCATGGCTGCCGGCGCCCGCTGGTCCGGCGAACGCGGGCACCTCCGGCGCGGTGGCCGCCAGATCGAACAGCCGCTCGTTCAGACCCCGCGCCGGGGGCGGGCCCACGCCGTCGGCCCACATGGTCACCGCGCGATCGAGCAGGCGGCTGCGGCTGTCGCCGCCCGGGTCGTTTCCCGAAGTCGAGGCCCGGGCGGGCACCGGTCAGCTGGAACCGAGGCGGAGGCCGCCGGCGAGGGCGTCGGCCATGGTGTGCAGCAGGGGGTTTCGGGTGGTGGTGCGCCAGGCGGCGGCGTAGGTGATGACCAGGGGGCGCGGTTGCAGCGGCCGCCAGACCAGGCCGGGGACCGTCGCGGTGCGGGCGGAGCCGACACCGATGGCCCCGGGGCGGAGCGGCAGCAGCTGCAGCATCTGGGCGTGGCTCATGGCGCTGTCGCTGAGGACGACGGTCGCACCCCGCTCACGCAATTGCGACAGCACCGAGTCGTGGACCTCGGGGGCGGCGTCGCGGGCGAACATGATGAGTTCGTGGTCGCCGAGGTGCGCCGGTTCCACCGAAACCGCTGCCGCGAGCGGGTGTTCGCGGGACATGACGATGCCGAGCTCCTCGTCGGCGATGGGGGTGCAGGTGAGGTGATCGGCCAGCCGGACCGGCATGCGCAGCACGGCCAGGTCGACCTCCTCCCGATCCAGCAACCGCGCCTGGTCGCCGCTGGTACCGGTGGAGAGCGCGATGCGCACCCCCGGCTGGCGGGCCTTGAGCAGCGCCTCGAGCCGCCCCGGCAGCCAGGCGGGGGCGCCGTTCACGATGCCGAGGCGGAACACCGCATTGCCCGGCTGGGCGATCGCGCGGGTCTCGCGCAGCGCGGTCTCGGCCGCCTCCAGCACATTCCGGGCCGTCTTCAACAGCACCTCACCCGCGGCAGTCAGCTCCACGCCATGACTGCCGCGAATCAGCAACGGTCCGCCGACCTCGCGTTCGATGGCCCGGATCTGCTGGCTCAACGTCGGAGTGGAGATGAACAACCGCTCTGCCGCGCGCCGGAAATGCAACTCCTCCGCCACCGCCACGAAGTACCGCAACTGCCGCAATTCCACCCTTGAAGAGTAGGCGGCCACGCGGGCGCGCGAACAACCCGACGGGCACCGGAATCGCCTCGGAATTCGAGGGCTCTACGCCCAGCCCGGGCTCGGGGCGGGTGAGGTGACGGTGGCCCAGCGTTCGGCGATGCGGCGGCCCTGGAAGCGCCACAGTACGAAGCCCTGGAAGCTGAGCGGCTGCCCGGTGGCGCGGTCGGTCCAGCGCCAGATGTTGCGGCACATCACCCGGTCGCCCTCGGCGAGCATCTCCACCACCGTGACGTGCAGGCCGGGCATGGCCTCGTACATGCCGAGCATCATCTTCTCGTCGCCGATCAGATCGGTGGGGCGCCCGCCCGGACCGTCGTGGTCGACGAAGTCGGGGGTCATATTGCGGTGGATCACAGCGGCATTGCGCCGGTTCACGAACTCCTCGAAATGGTCGGCGACGAACTGCTTCATGGATTCGAGGGAGAGGTCGGTGGGCATCTTCGCCTCCTCTGCGCGGCCGAGCGACCCTGTCCATGGTGCGCCCGGTCGCCCACGCGGCGTGAGGGATTGGGCAGCGCGGTGTCGGCGATTGGGCAGTGCCACGTCAGAAGAGACCGCTCGGTGCCATGCCAGAAGACCTGCCACCTCATAGATTCGCGGGGCGGACCACCATGACCGAGGAGGCGCGTTTGCCCGATTCCTGGAGCAGCGCGATGGCGTGCCCCTCGGGATCGACGGCGGCGTAGACGCCGGGCAGGCCGATCGGGTCCAGCCAGCGGCCGTTGCGCAGATCTTCGGCCTGGGCGGCGGTGATGTCGCGGACCGGGAAGGCGGTGCGCACGGCCGTGTCGATGTCCAGGCTCAGCAGCGGTTCGCCCGCCTCGGCGGCCGCGGCCAGCTGGTCCAGGGTGCGGGCGTGTTCGAGGGTGAAGGGGCCGACTCGGGTGCGGCGCAGCGCGGTGAGATGGCCTCCGACACCGAGCTTTTCACCGAGGTCGCGGGCCAGCGCACGGATGTAGGTGCCGGAGGAGCACTCCACCTCGACGTCGAGATCCACGAATCGGGTTGTGCCGGTGTCGATATCGCGGCGGGCGAGGACGTCGAAGCGGCTGACGGTGACGGGGCGCGCGGCCAGCTCGACGTCCTCACCGGCGCGGGCGCGCGCGTAGGCGCGTTCGCCGTTGACCTTGATGGCGCTGACGGTGGCGGGCACCTGCTGAATGTCGCCGGTCAATGTGGCGATGTGCGAGGCGATCTCGGCGTCGGTGAGATGCCCGGCCGCGGTGGTCGCGGTGACCTCGCCCTCGGCGTCGTCGGTCACGGTGGACTGCCCGAGCCGGATGGTGGCGGTGTACGCCTTGGTGGTCAGGATCAGCTGCCCCAGCAGTTTGGTGGCCCGTTCCACGCCCAGCACCAGCACGCCGGTGGCCATCGGGTCGAGGGTGCCGGCGTGCCCGACCTTCTTGGTGCGCAACAGCCTTCGGCTCTTGGCGACCACGTCGTGGCTGGTCCAGCCGCCGTCCTTGTCGACGATCAGCAGGCCGCCGAAGGCGTCGACCAGCGGCGGCAGCTTCTCACGCTTGGCCTGCACCGCGCCCATCAGGCCTCCACGATCGCGGTCAGGATGAGGCCGTCGCTGATCAGCCAGCGGCCGTCGAACGAGGTCAG
This sequence comes from Nocardia sp. NPDC059228, assembly GCF_042754245.1. Classification (NCBI taxonomy): domain Bacteria; kingdom Bacillati; phylum Actinomycetota; class Actinomycetes; order Mycobacteriales; family Nocardiaceae; genus Nocardia; species Nocardia sp. NPDC059228. Next base: position 196,743 of record NZ_JBHZAL010000012.1, read on the forward strand.
CGGACTGCCGCCGTCGGTGACCGAGCCGGGGACGAGCAGCTCGGTGTGGAAGGTGCCCGCGCCGCCGCCCGCGGACTCCTCGTCCACGGTGAAGGTGATGTGCGCGTCCTCGAAGCCCAGCCACCGGCCGGTGAGCGGGAACCACGCCTTGTAGGTGGCCTCCTTGGCGCAGAACAGCAGCCGGTCCAGGTGCAGATCGGTGCCGGGCAGCACGGTCCGCAGCCATTGTCGCTCGGGCGCCAGGCTCACCGAGTCCAGCACACCGTCCGGCAGCTGACCGTGCGGTTCGGCATCGATGCCGATGGACCGGAAGCGCAGTTTGTGGCCGAGCGCGGCGGCCCGGTAGCCGTCGCAGTGGGTGAGGCTGCCGACGATGCCGCGCGGGAACACCGGTTCACCGGTGCCGCCCTTGCCGATGGCGACGGCGGGCTCCCCCAGCTGGGCCAGCGCCTGCCGGGCGCAGTAGCGCGCGCCGATGAAGTCCCGGCGCCGCTTCTCGACCGCGCGGGCAATCAGGTGCTCCTCGCCGGGGTGCGGTTTCAGGTCCTCCGGGTACGCCGTCAGTTCGGCCGCGGCGACCCCGTTGGGCAGAATCCTGCCGAGTATGCGCGCCGACTCCGTCGCCGCGACTGCCCGCTCCTCGATGACCCGCCTCCTGCTCGCTTCCGGCACTGCCGAATCGAGCCTACCGGGCGGGCGCGGGCCGCTCCGCCGGTCGTCCGGGAGCAGTCTTCGCCGGACACCGCCGCGGGTCCGTTGCTAGGCTTTTGCCAGCTCATATCCAATCCGCAGTCCGCAACCATCGCGGCGCTCCCGGCGAGTCCGCGAGGCAGGAGGCGCGATATGACCGTCGAACCATCGAAGCGGACCGGCCCCGCGCCGGCCGGATTCATCGGACCCGCCCGCACGATGACCACCCTGCGCGTCAACGGCCACGACCACTACATGGTGCTCGAACCCCGCACCAGCCTGCTGGACGCACTGCGCGAGCACCTGCACCTGACCGGCACCAAGAAGGGCTGCGACCAGGGCGCCTGCGGCGCCTGCACGGTGTGGATCGACAATCGGCGGGTGCTGGCCTGCCTGACCCTGGCGCTGACCGCCGAGGGTCGCGAGATCACCACCATCGAGGGCGTGGCCGACGGGGACCGGCTGCATCCGGTGCAGCGGGCGTTCCTGGCGGCCGACGGATTCCAGTGCGGCTACTGCACTCCCGGCCAGATCATGTCGGCCATCAAATGCATCGAGGAGGGCCACGCCGAATCCGAGGCCGAGATCGCGGAGTGGATGAGCGGCAATATCTGCCGGTGCGCGGCCTACCAGAACATCCGGGAGGCCGTCGGCCGGGGCCGGGATGCCCTGCGGCGCGAGGACGGTGAGCTGCCGTGAAATCCATCTCCTACGCCCGCCCGACCACCGTCGAACAGGCGGTGAGCACCGTGACCTCCAGGCCCGCAACGGTTTTCCTGGCGGGCGGCACCACACTGGTGGACCTGCTGCGCACCGGCGCGCTGGAACCGGACAATGTCGTGGACATCACCTGGCTGCCGCTGGGCGGAATCCAGCACACCGCCGACGGCGGGCTGCGCATCGGCGCGCTCGCCACCATGGGCGAGGTGGCGGCGGAATCCGGTGTGGCCGAACGCTATCCGTTCCTGTCGCAGGCGCTGCGCCAGGGGGCGTCGGCGCAGTTGCGGAACATGGCGACCATGGGCGGCAACCTCATGCAGAAGGTGCGGTGCTCGTACTTCCGGGATCCCGCCGGCGCCTGTGACAAGCGCGATCCCGGGTCGGGCTGCGATGCGATCGACGGGTTGCACCGGGGGCACGCGGTGCTCGGGACCGGGCAGCGGTGCTTCGCCACCCATCCCTCGGATGTGGCGGTCCCGTTGACGGCCCTGGAGGCGACGGTCACCGTGTGGGGCCCGCGCGGGGAACGCGCGATCGCCTTCGACGACTTCTTCCTGCTGCCCGGCCGCACCCCGCAGCTCGAGCATCCGATCGCCCCCGACGAACTGATCACCCGCATCGATGTGCCCGCCCTGCCCTTCGCCCGCAACTCGCATTATCTGAAGGTGCGCGACCGGGAGTCCTACGAGTTCGCGCTCGCCTCGGCGGCGGTCGCGCTGAGTGTCGCCGACGGCACGGTGCTGGATGTGCGGATCGGGCTGGGCGGTATCGCGACCAAACCGTGGCGGGCCCGGATCGCCGAGCAGTTGCTGATCGGGGTGTCCGCGACCCGGGAGAACTTCGACAAGGCCGCGTCGACCGAACTGCAGGGCGCGGACACCTCGCATCCCATGAACGCCTTCAAGGCGGAGCTGGCGCGGCGGACGCTGGTGCGGGCGCTGGAAACGGTGTCACCGCAACCACTTTCGGGAGCGACACGATGACCGCCACCACGGCCCGGCCGCTGATCGGGCAGGGATTCGATCGGGTCGACGGGCGCGCCAAGGTCACCGGGGCGGCGCAGTACACCGCCGAGGTGCCGCTGCCCGGGCTGGCGCACGCGGTGATCGTGGGCGCGCGGATCGGCAGCGGCACAGTGCTTTCCATCGACAGCGGGCCCGCGCTCGCGGCGGGTGCGGTCGCGGTGTACACGCACGAGAATCTGCCGAAGGTGGCGGCCATCCCGTCGCAGTGGCCGTCCGGCTTCGGCGGTCCCGCGCCCGGGCAGACCTTCTTCCCCTTGCAGGACACCACGATTCACTACTACGGCCAGCCGATCGCCGTGGTGGTCGCGGATACCTTCGAGTGCGCCCAGCACGCGGCCGAGCTCGTGACGGCCGACTACGACGCGCAGCAGCCGCTCATCCGGCTCGAGGACGGACGCGACGCGCAGTATCAGCCGAAGACGGTGTTCTGCGGTCTCGTCCCGGCCGTGCAGTCGCGCGGGGACTTCGAGGCGGCGGCCCGCACCGCGGTCCACACCGTCGACGCCACCTACCATTTCGCCGCCAACCACCACAATCCCATCGAGTGCTCGGCCACCGCGGCGAGCTGGGACGGCGACACCGTCACCGTGTACGACGCCACCCAGGGCGTGAGTGCCACCCAGGCCACGGTGGCCGCGTACCTGGGCATCTCGCCCGCCAATGTGCGAGTGGTCGCGCACTACGTGGGCGGCGGCTTCGGCGCCAAGGCCCTGATCTGGCCGCATGTCACGCTCGCGCCCATGCTCGCCCGGGAACTGGGCCGCCCGGTCAAGGTGGTGCTCACCCGCGAGCAGATGTTCTACGGCACCGGATTGCGGGAGGAACAGGAGCAGCGGGTCACGCTGACCTGCGACGGCGAGGGGACCTTCACCGGGTTGCGGCACCACAAGCTGTCCGTCACCTCACCGTTCGACGACTGGGCCGAGGTGTCACTGGGCGTGGCCGGGCAGGCGTACGCGATTCCGAGCTGGGACGGACAGTATCGCCTCATTCGCGGCAACCTCATGTCGCCGACGTTCACGCGCGGGCCCGGCGAGGCCTCCGGCATGCTCGCCATGGAGTGCGCCGTCGACGAGCTGGCCGCCGACATCGGCATGGACCCGATGGCATTGCGGTTGCACAATCACGCCACCATCGACCCGGCGAGCGGGCATCCGTGGAGTTCCGACGGGTACGCCGAATGCGTGCGCACCGCCGCCGAACGCTTCGGCTGGTCCAGCGAGACCGGGCGCGGCGCCCCGCGCGCCGACGGCCACTGGTTGCTCGGCTGGGGCATGGCCACCGCCGGATACCCGGTGTACGAGCCGGGACAGCCGCAGCGCGCCCATGCGCGGCTGCTCGCCGACGGGGCGCTGATCGTGCAGGCGGGCACCCAGGACTTCGGCACCGGCGTGGCCACCGCCATGGCGCAGGTCGCAGGGGACGCCCTGGGCGTCGAATTCGACCGCATCCGAATCGATATCGGCGATACCGACTACCCGAACATCGCGGCGGCCGTCGGATCGATGGGTGCGGGCATGATCAGCGCGGCCGTGCACACCGCGTGCACCGACCTGCGCGGGCAGTTGATCGCGCTCGCGGTCGGCGATCCCCAGTCGCCGCTGCACGGGCGGATTCCCCCGGAGATCGAGGCGCGCGGCGGGCGGCTGCGGGTGCGCTTCAATCCCGCTGTCGGCGAGACGTATTCGGCGCTGCTGGCCCGGCACCATCTCACCGACCTGGAGACCATCGGCACCTGGCACCCGCCCACCGGCGATCTGCCGTTCGGGCGCATCAGTTTCGGCGCGCAGTTCGCCGAGGTGGCGGTTGATCCGGAACTCGGGCTGGTCCGGGTGCGGCGCATGGTGGGGGCCTTCGCGCCCGGGCGGGTGCTCAATGCCAAGCTGGCGCGCAGCCAGGTGCTGGGCGGCATGAACTGGGGGCTGTCGCAGGCGCTGCTGGAGGCGACGCTGCCGGATGCGCGCACCGGCGCGTGGGCCAATCCGTCACTGCTGGAATATCTGCTGGCCGTCAATGCCGACGCACCGGAGGTCGACATTTCCTTCGTGGAGGTCAACGACGCGATCGTCAACCCGCTGGGTGTGAAGGGGCTCGGCGAGCTCGGCATGATCGGCGCGGCCGCCGCCATCGTGAATGCGATCGCGCACGCCACCGGTAAACGCATCCGCGAGTTCCCGGTGCGCATCGAACACCTGCTCTGAGAACCGGTGTCTCACGGGTGAATCGGGCCGGCCGCCACGGCAAGCGGCCGGCCCGAGTCACCGGGTGTCAGGCCAGGCCGCGGCGGCGTTCGGCGGCTTCCTTCATCTTCAGGGCGGCGGCCTGCATTTCGGGGGTGATCTTGAAGTGGCCGCCCCACTCGTTGAGGGTGTCGCCGTAGTCGGGGACGGGGAGGATCTGGCGCAGCAGTTTGTCCGGGAGGCCGCGGCGCTGCCATTCGCGGGGATAGCCGAGGGAGACCTCTTCGAAGCGGACGCCGTCGTACCAGGTGGTGCGGGGGATGTGGAGGTGGCCGTAGACGGCGCAGACCACGTTGTAGCTGGTGTGCCAGTCGGAGGTGAGGTCGGTGCCGCACCACAGGGAGAACTCCGGGTACCACATCATGTCGACCGGCTTGCGCAGCAGCGGGAAGTGGTTGATCAGCACCAGCGGGGTGTCGGCGGGCAGGGCGTCGAGGCGGCGCTGGGTGTACTGGACGCGGGCGTGGCACCAGGCGTCGCGGGTCAGGTACGGCTCGGCCGAGAGCAGGAACTCGTCGGTGGCCACCACATTGCGGTCCTTGGCGATGGCCAGACCCTCGGCCTTGGTCTTCGCGCCCTCCGGCAGCCAGGAGTAGTCGTAGAGCATGAACAGCGGGGCCAGGGTGACCGCGCCGCCGAACTCCTCCGCGCCCGCGCCCTCCCACACCGGGAACGGGTCCTCCGGTGTGACGACGTCCACATCGCGGCACAGCGAGACCAGGTAGTCGTAGCGGGCCGCGCCGTGCATCTGCACGGGATCCTTTGCGGTGGTCCACAATTCGTGATTTCCGGGCACCCAGATGACCTTGGCGAACCGGCCTCGCAGAGTCTCCAGGGCCCAGCGGATGTCATCGGTCTTCTCGCCGACGTCACCGGCCAGAATGAGCCAGTCCTCGGGGGAATCCGCGCGGATCGCCTCGACCACCGGTTTGTTGCCCTGATGACCGACATGGATGTCGCTCACCGCCATCAACTTCGGAATCACCCAGCTCCGCCTCTCTGTTCGCGACCGGTCCTCGCAGCAACAGACCCGGCCCCCACCAGATTCCCATGCGGGGCCACAGCGGCTCTCAGCGCACCCAGCGAATCCGGGCGTCCGGGCCGAATCCGGCGGCGACAGTGAGAGTTCCGGCGGCATCGCGCCGGCAGGAAGCCACGGCCACGTGACAGGGCCGCGGGATCTCGGACGGGATCCTGACCCCGCCGTCGATCTCGTAGCGCATATTGGTGACCTTCCACCGGCGCGCCCGGGGATCCCCGGGATCCACCGGCGGGCCGTCGGGGCGGGCCACCACCATCACCTCGGTGACGCCGATCGGCCATTCGAAGACCAGCAGCCCGCGCTGTTCGGTCAGGCTGCGCACGGTGGGCATACCGCTGGGCCGATCGCCATCGGGCCCGCCACCCGCGGCATCCGGCTCGCCGCCCTGGGCCGGATCGCGGTCCGAATCCCCATCGGACCGGGCCATTTCGGAGGCCCGGCCGGAGACGGACGCCACCACCCCGTACACCGGCACCAGCCCGGTCGGCGCCCCGCCGTCCTCCAGCGCGGTGCCGCGGGTGCGGCCCACCACCCGCCACGACCCGTCGGCCAGCAGCCGCGTGACCCGGTACTCCACCTGCGTGGTCCGCGACGGGAGCCAGGTGATCACCACCGTCCCGTCCGGCTTGCGGCGCACCGTCACCGTTCCCGGCGCGCCCACCTGCAATTCGGCCAGCGCCGCCAGCGCCTCGGCATGGTCGGCGCACACCTCGAGCACGGCCCGCACGGCCTGCATGCGCAGTCCCGGATCCGACGGCAGCGCCTCGAACAGCCGCCCGGCCTCCATCACCGCCGCCCGCGCCCGCCCGATCAGCAACTCCCGGCCGGCTCCCCGCGGATCAGGATTGGGCACATCCTCCGCCCGCCGATCCAGGAAATCCAGATGCTCGCCCAGCGCCTCCACGAACCGCCGCCCCGCACAACAGGACACGGCCGCCCGCCAGTGCACGGCCGCCTCCGCCAGCACCCGCTCGACCTCTTCCCCCACCGCCCGCACCGACCGCGCCCCCGGGCCGTCGTCCCCGACCGCGCGCCGCGCATCCGTGACGAATGCGGCCGCCTCCCTGGGTCGTCCCGCCCGCAACGCGGCCCGCGCCGCCCGCAACGCCGCCTCCCCCGGCCGCCCCGCACCCGCCCCGCCCGTATAGGGCGTCCGCTGCCACTGCGCCGCCTCCGGCGCCTCTCCACGACCTCGAGCAGGTGCGCCATCGCCAGAATTCCATTGCCCGCCAACGGTTCCCGACGAGCAGCCCGCGCTTCCGGCAGCGGTCGCCGCATCCCGGTCCGGGCCGAAGCCACCCGCCGAGTCGCCGGAGGCGGCCGGACCCTCACCATGAGGGTTGCTCGCGAGGTCGGGGCCGAATTCGCTTCCGGCGGCCGCGCCGGTCCCCGATGGAGCACCATTCCCCGTCGAGCGGGTCGAAGTCGTTGTGGCGGAGCTGGTCTGCGCGGGCCCACCGGGGCGGAGTGGGGCGGCGAGGTGTTCGCGGCCTTCGACGGTGGTGCCGAGTTCGTCGGTGAGGGTGATGAGGATGCGTTCGGCGGCGGCGCGGTCGAGACCGGCGGCGATGGCGACGCCGAGGAGGTAGTCGAAATCCGCTGCCACCAGGAGGTCTTCGACCAGTACGGCGGCGCGGACCTGGGGGCGGAGCTGGTCGGTGACCGTCTCGGTGATGGCGAGGAGGTAGGCGTCGACCATGGCGCCGCCGGGCTCGAGCAGGTCACCGATATGGATGAGCAGTTCGTCGAGGACCACGCGGATCCGGCCGGGCGGCAGTTCGCGGGTGCGGGCGCGCAGGGCGCCGGCGCGCAGCCGGATCTCGTTGGTGTGGTGGGCGGCGGCGAATTCCATGCCGAGCAGGGCCAGCAGGGTGGGAACCGGATCACCGGGAAGCAGGCGCTCGTATTCGGCGAGGAGCGCGCGAATCTGCCGGCGGCGTTCGGAGCTGAGGGCGGGCGCGGCGGACGGCGACGCCGGCGGGGGCGCCTCGTCGATGATGCGGTGGCGGCGTACCCGGGCGGCGATCTCGGCCACGGTCAGCCCGCCCATCCGGCCGATGTCCTCGAGGCCGGGGATCTTGGCGGCGGGAATGCCGCCGTGCCGCGCCACCAGCCGCTCGATGGCGGCGTCGAGCATCTCGTAGCGCTCGGCCTCCCGCCGGGCCCGCAACTGCGTCACGCGATCGGCCTCGACCAGCCGGGAACCGGTGTGCAGCAAGGGTTCCGAGAGTTCGGCGTGCGCGTCCACCAGCAGCCCGGCCAGCACCCGGTACTTGGGATGGTCGCGCAGCTTCTGCCAGAACGCCCAGACCGCCTCGATCCGCGCCGCCACCTCGGCGTCGCTCAGCCGCGCGGCCTCCGCGAGCGGAATGTCGTACAGCTCGAAGGCATCCGACTCACCGAGCCCGCCCCGGCGTTCGACGGCAGCGAGGACCCGCTTGCGGTAGTCATTGGAATCGAAGGCATGCATGGCTTGTCGTGGACAGCGTATACCGGTCAGGAGTTGCGACGCCGGGTGCGCTGCAACTGATCCAGTTCGCGCTCCACATCCGCCTGCGACAGGGTGGCCCCGGTCTGCACCGAAAGCGTCAGCGGCAGATCGGCATCCACATGGTAGGCGGTCACGTGCAGCACGCCGTCGAATCCCATCTCGAAGGTCACCCGGACTTCACTACCCTCCGGATACCCGGGTGGAATGTCCCGAATCCTGCCCTCCACCAACACCTTCGTGTCCTCGGGCCGCGTCGACGCCGCCTGCCCCTGCTGCTCCACGATGGTCAGCTCGATCTGATCCTGGTCCGCCCGCACCGTCCCGTAGGACCGCCGCACGCGAATGGGCAGGGTTTGATTGCGATGCACCAGCCAGCTGGCCGCCAGCCCATTGAACGGATCCAGCGCCAGCACTCCGAAGCCACGCGACACCACCGTGTCCACCTGGATCTCGATCATGCGGCGCACCAGGCTCACCGGCTGCCCGAACGAATCGGCCACCCGCGCCAGCGAGGCCTCCAGATCAACGGGATCCGCCTCGCGCAGCCCGGCGCCGTCGCGTAGTCGCCCACGGGTCACCAGATCCGCGGCCACCAGCCGCTCCATCTCCAGCTTCTCGCCGTAGAGCGCGGCCCCGCGCGCCACCGACAGATCCGGATCGCGCAGCTCACCGACCAGCCCGAATTCCTTGTGCAGCTGCTCGGCGACCATCGGCATCCGCGACGAGCCGCCGACCAGCAGCAGCCGATCCACCTGCCGGACCCCGCGCTGCCCGGCCGCGGCCAGCACCGCCTTGGTGAGATCCACCGTGCGCCGCATGAGCGAGGCGGTCATGGCCTCGAGTTCGCCGCGGGTCAGCGGGATCACCGCCCGCGCGCCGTCGTGCGCGATCACCACCTCGGTGCTGTCGGCGGTGGTGAGCTCACGTTTGGCCTGCTCGGCCGCCAGCACCAGCAGTTGCGAGCCGACCGAATCGTCCAGGGGGTCTTCGGCATCCGGATTAGCGGCGCAGAACTGCTGGGACAGGTGCAGCGCCAGCCGCTCGTCCCAGTCCGCGCCGCCGAGCTGATGATCGCCCTCCACGGCCAGCACCGAGATGCGCCGGTCGGCCAGTTCGATGACGGTGGCGTCGAAGGTGCCGCCCCCGAGGTCGTAGACCAGCACCGTCTCGCGCGCCGGCGACGCGCCGATCTCGATGCCGCCGTCCAGCCGCCCGAAACCGTAGGACAGCGCCGCCGCGATGGGTTCGGACAGCACGCCCGCCACCTCGAATCCGGCGTAGGTGCCGGCCTGGATGGTGGCCCGGCGCTCCTCGTCGCCGAAGTAGGCGGGCACCGTGATCACCACCCGCCGCACCGGCTCGCCGCCCGCGAATTCGGCATCGGCGGCAAGGCTTTTCAGAATGAGAGAGGAGACCGCGGGCGCCGACCACAGCTGCCCGTGCGCGCCGAACCGCCACTCCGCATCTCCCATACGGCGTTTCACCAGCGTGCACACGTGATCGGGATCGAGGCGGGCCTGCCGGCGCGCGCCCTCCCCCACCACATGGTCGGTGGCGGAGGCGAACAAGACGACAGACGGGACGGTCGGTTCCCCATTGAGCCCGATCAGCACCTCCGGCCGGCCGTCCGCGTCAATTGTCGCGATTGCCGAATTCGTTGTGCCCAGATCGATTCCATAGACCCCCACGACGGCGATGGTAGCAGCCGGGACCGACTACCGGGTCTATCGTTCGAGCATGACCGATCCAGCCCCGGCGGCCACCCTCCCGGCCCTGCCCGCAGTGCCCGCCCCGACCGACCTACCGGCCACGACGCTCGACCGCATCACCGAACGCATCGACGACCTGGCCCGCGTCATCGCCCGGCAGGCCGCCACCATCGAGCGACTGGCCGACGAGGCGAAACTGAAGATCCGCGACGAGCGCGCCGAAGCCGACGCTCCCCTGATCCGCGACCTGTTCGCCCTGCACGGCCTGGCCCAGACCTTCGCCTCCACCACCGATTCGGAGCCGGACCGCCAGGGCTTCGAGACCATGAGCCGCCGGGTCGAGCGCATGCTGGCCGAGCGGGGCGGTGAGCTGGTGACGCCGTTCCGGGGCACGGACTTCGATCCGGACACCATGGAGGCCGCCGAGCTCACCGACACCGACGATCCGGCCGCCGACCGGACCGTGGAGTCGGTCATCCAGCCGGGGCTGACGATAGGAGATCGGTCCATCCGGCCCGCGAAAGTCGTTGTGCGCCGGTATCGCAGGGCCTGACCGGCCCCCGCCGCCCGAAACTGACACTTGTTCCAATAAGCACAAGTGCTTAACCTCGGGCTCATGACCTATTCCGCCGCCACCGCGATCGTCACGGGTGCCGCCTCCGGCATGGGGAGAGCGCTCGTGACCCGGTTGCTGCAGCGCGGCGCGTGCGTCTATGCCGTCGACCGCGCGGTGGCGGGCCTGGACTCCCTGGCCGCGAGCAGCGCCGGCGACCTCACCACCATGGTCGCCGACGTCACCGACCGCAGGGCCCTCGCCGACGTGGTCGAGCGCGCCGTCGCCGAGCACGGGCGGCTCGACTTCATGTTCAACAATGCCGGCATCGTGGTCGGCGGCGATTTCGCCAAGATGACCGATATTGCCTGGAACCAGATCGTCGACGTCAACTTCTGGGGCGTCGTGCACGGCACCCAGCTCGCCTACGCGCGCATGCTCGACCAGGGCGGCGGGCACATCGTCAATACCGCCAGCAGCGCGGGCGTCCTGCCGGTGGCGCGATCGGTCGCCTACACCGCCACCAAGCACGCCGTGGTCGGCCTGAGCACCGCGCTGCGCGCCGAGGCAGCCGAACACGGCATCAAGGTCAGCGTGGTGCTGCCGGGAGTGGTCGACACCGGAATCTTCGACAGTGCCGTGAATCTGCCCGGCTACGACTATCGCGCCTCCATCGACAAGCTGCCCTTCGCCAAGGTGAAGCCGCTCGCCGCCGCCGACGCGATTCTCGACGGCGTCGCGAAGAACAAGCAGTACATCAGTTTTCCGGCCTACAACCGCCTCATCATCGGGCTCAACCGGCTCCTGCCCGACGTGATGGCGCCGATCATCAATCGCGGAGGACGCCCATGAAACAGCACTATCGCAGCATCGATGTCGGCGAGCCGATGACCCGATTCGCCCGGGGCTGGCACTGTCTCGGGCTGGCCGAGAGCTTCCGGGACGGAAAACCCCACTCGGTCAACGCCTTCGGCACCAAACTGGTGATCTGGTCCGACAGCAAGGGCGAGCTGCACGCCCTCGACGGGTACTGCCGGCACATGGGCGCGGACCTCGCCTACGGCAGCGTCAAGGACGACAATATCGCCTGCCCTTTCCACGATTGGCGCTGGCGCGGCGACGGTAAATGCGCCGCCATCCCCTATGCCCGCCGCGTTCCACCATTGGCGCGCACCAGATCCTGGATCACCTGCGAGGAGAACGGGCAGTTCTTCGTGTGGAACGATCCCGAGGGCAATCCGCCGCCGCCCGAGGTCGCGATCCCGCACATCGAGGGCATCGACACCGACGAGTGGAGCGACTGGGACTGGAACACGCTGCTCATCGAGGGCGCGCACTGCCGCGAAATCATCGACAACAACGTCGATATGGCGCACTTCTTCTACATCCACTACGCGTACCCGGTGTATTTCAAGAATGTGTTCGAAGGGCACGTCGCGACGCAGTTCCTGCACTCCAAGGGGCGACCGGACGTGCACGCGAAGTCGAACTACTCGCAGGAGATGTCGCTGTTGCGTTCGGAGGCTTCGTATTACGGGCCGTCCTACATGATCAACACCCTGCACAACGACTTCGGCGACAATACGGTCGAGGTGGTGCTCATCAACTGCCACTACCCGGTGACGCACAATTCCTTCGTCCTGCAGTGGGGTGTGAGCGTGCAGCGCATCAAGGGCCTGCCGCCGGAGAAGTCGGAGAAGCTGGCCAAGGCGTTCGGCAAGAGCTTCGGCGTCGGATTCCTGCAGGACGTGGAGATCTGGAAACACAAGACCCGCATCGACAATCCGCTGCTGACGCAGGAGGACGGGCCGGTCTACCAGCATCGGCGGTGGTACGAGCAGTTCTATGTCGATGTCGCCGACGTGAAGCCGGAGATGACCGACCGGTTCGAATACGAGGTCGACACCACCCACGCCAACGAGAACTGGCAGGCCGAGGTCGCCGAGAATCTCGCAAGGCAGGCCGCCGCCCAGGCGAACGGCGCGCCCGACTAGCTCCGGGGGGTGGCCGGGGCATACTCCGCCTCGGCCGCCGATCCCGCTGCCGCCGAACGCATTTCTCCTAGGCGGCGCGGCGCGGCACCTCGGCCCCGACCCGCGCCCACCGCCCGGACAGCGCCCGCCGGCTGACGGCGACCAGGCGCAGCAGCATGAAAGCGACCAGCCCGGTCCAGATTCCACCGATCCCCCAGTCGTAGACCAGCGACAGCCAGATCATCGGCAGGAACCCCAGCAGCGCCGACCCCAGCGTGGTATTGCGCAGGAACGCGGCATCGCCCGCGCCGAGCAGCACGCCGTCGAGCGCGAACACCACACCCGCCACCGGGATCATGGCGACGAAGAACCACCACACCACGTGGGTGCGATCCAGCACCGACGGATCAGCGGTGAACAACCGTGGGATCACCGAGTATCCGGCCGCGAACACCGCTGCCAGCAGCACCGAGAAGACCGTGGACCAGCCGGTGATCCGCCGCGCCAGACCCTGTGCGCCGCGCGCGTTTCCGGCACCGAGCGCCGCACCGACCAGGGTCTGCGCCGCGATCGCCAGCGAATCCAGCGTCAGCGCGAGGAAATTCCAGATCTGCAGCACCAGCTGATGCGCCGCCACCGATGCCGCCCCGAACCGCGAAGCCACCGCCGCCGCCGACACGAACGACGCCTGGAACGCCAGGCTCCGCACGATCAGATCCCGCCCCAGCACCAGCTGCGCCTTCATGATCTCGAGATGCGGTGCGAGCGGCACCTTAGCCCGCCACAGCGCACTCACGAACAACGCACCGGAAATCGACTGCCCCACCAGATTCGCGACCGCCGACCCCGCCAGCTCCATTCGCGGCGCCCCCAGCAGCCCGTGCACCAGCGTCGGGCACAGCACCCCCGAAACCACCAGCCCCGCAATCACATACATCAGCGGCCGCCGAGTCTGCTGCACCCCGCGCATCCACCCGTTCCCCGCCATCGACAACAGGATCAACGGCACCCCGAACAACGCGATCCGCACCCACGACTCCGCCGCCCGCGCGATGTCGTCCCCACCCGCGATGGCCCGCGTGATCGGCCCCGCGAAGATCTGCACCACCAGCACGATCGCGAACCCCACCCCGACCGCGATCCAACTGGCCTGCACCCCCTCGACAACAGCCGCCCGCTCGTCCCCCGCCCCATGCCGCCGCGCAGCCCGAGCCGTCGTCCCATAGCTCAAGAACGTCAACTGCGAACCGACCTGCGCCAGTAGCAATCCCCCGACGGCCAACCCGGCCAACGCCAAGGCCCCCAGCCGCCCCACCACAGCCATATCGAACAGCAGATAAATCGGCTCAGCGACCAGCACCCCCAGCGTCGGCACCGCGATCCCGAGAATCCGCCGCGGCCCGGCCGCCGCAGCCTCAGCGCCCCGCACGGCCGCCACGTCCTCCGCCGACGCGGCCACGAATGCCGGGTCCTCCCCGCCACCATCCACCACGCCGGCACTGCTCATCCGCCCACCATCCCACACCACCCCGGCCCAGCCGCACCGCGCCACCACCCACCCTCGAACCCGCCGATCGGCCTGTCACCACCGCTCTTCCTGATCCCGCACGCAGCGAGACCCTGCCGCGGGTCACCGATCGAGATGCATAGCCAAGCAAATATATGTCCGTGTCCGCATCTGAATTGCCAGCAGCGGCGTTCTCGCCGACCACCTTCGGCTGGGTCATCGGACCAGGTTCGCCACCAATTCCTCGGCCACCCCAGGCAGCTCGCTCGGCCACCCCGGACAACTCGCACCTGCGAATTCGGCTCCGGCAGACAGCTATTCGCGGTACCCCTACCCCCGGCACGTCCGTACCGCCGCGCGAATTCCCGTCGACTCACGACGACTCCTCGGGCAGGCTGGGCGGCATGGTGGATCTCGAGACAACAATCGCGGCGGTGACGGTCTATCCGGATCGGGCCCGAGTCACCCGGTCCGGCAAGGCGACACTGGACCCGGGCGAACATCGCATCCGCGTGTCACCGCTGCCGCTGGAACTACTGCGCGACTCGATCCGCGTCGCGGGCCGGGGCGACGTGACGGTCCTCGGGGTGGACATCATCACCGAACGGCAGCCCGAGCCGGACGACGAACAGATCGCCGAGCTCACCTCCCGCAGAAACGAACTGGATGCCGCGCTGGCCGAACTCGCCGACGCCGACCGCGCCGCCGACGCCCGCATCGAATTCCTGCAGCGCCTGGTCCGCAAGTCCGCCGAGCACCTGGCCAAGACGACCGACGAGCGGGTCATCGCCTTCGGCGACAGTCTCGAGGCGCAATACGAGGCCGTGCATGCCGGACGCCGCGACCGAGAACGCCTGCGGCAGGAACACATTCTGGACAAGCGGGCGATCGAGCGGCGGCTGGCGGACCTGGGCCGCAAGAACCGCCCCGACATCCGGGCCGCGGTCATCACCGTCGACGCCGCCCAACCGGCCACCGCCGAACTGGAACTGTCCTATGTGGTGCCCGGCGCACGCTGGACCAGCACCTACGATCTGCGCCTCGATGACAGGGGCCTGAGCCTGCGCTGGTTCGGACTGGTGCGTCAGCAGACCGGCGAGGATTGGCCCGAATGCCGCCTCGAATTGTCGACCGCCCGCCCGGCAATCGCCCTCGACGTGCCCGAACTGGACCCGTGGTACCTCAGCACCACGCCACCCGAGCCGAAACTCATGGCCAGGCGGCGCGCTTCCCGGTCCGGGGACCCCGACGGCGTGAACCCCATGCTCGCCCCGGCCGCTCCCGCGCCCGCCGGTGCGCTCCCGCCACCGCCACCGCCCCCGGTCCGGGAAGCGGTCACGACCGTCGAGCACGGGGCCACCGCCGCCACCTACTCCCCGCAGCGCCCGGTCGCCATCGCCGCCGACGGCACCGAACACCGCACGCTGATCATCGCCCTGGACCTCGAGGCCGATCTGGATCACGTGACCGCGCCGATCCGCGCACCCGAGGCGATCCTGCGCGCCACCGCGCGCAACACCTCCGAGCACACCTTCCCCAGGGGCCGCGCGTCCCTGTTCAACGACACCGAGTACGTCGGCGCCACCGATCTCGACCTCTGGGCCCCCGGCGAGGAACGCGAACTCGCCCTCGGTGTGGACGATCGCGTCCGCGTCGAACGAGAACTGGTGCGCCGCAATGCCTCCAGGGCGACCCTCGGCTCGGCCCGCCGCGTCGAAATGGAGTACACGATCACCGTCACCAACCACGGCGCCCGCCCCACCACCGTGACTGTCCTCGACCGCCTGCCGGTAGCCCGCGACGCCGCCGTCACCGTCCGCGACACGGTCCTGAAGCCGCCCCCGGCCGAGCGCGACGACCTCGGCATCCTCACCTGGAAACGCGACCTCGAGCCGCAGGACCGCACGGTCATCACCCTCGGCTACCGAGTCGAAGCCCCCAAGGGCGTCACCATTTTCGGCCTGCCGGACTGACCCGGCCGATCACCCGGGCGGTGCCCACAGTGGGCGGCACGGTCGAAGATCCCGAGGATCTCGTTTGCCCTCGGCGCCGATGGCATGCGGCATCATCGTGGGGAATTCGGCCGCCTGGTCGGTCTCGACGCGAAAGCGGCGGTTGCCGAGCATGAGGATCGCGGTGCCGGACAGGACGACGAGCCATTCCCGGCCCGGGTGGACGCGCATGCGGGCGGGATTGTCCGGCGGCGGATCGGTGACTGGCACATTCGGCCGAGATGATGCTGATCGCCCGGGCGGCCGCCGGCGTCGGCGCCGCGATGATCATGCCATCACCCTCGCCGTCATCACCGCAACCTTCCCGGAAGCCCAGCGCGGCAAGGCGATCGGCGTGTGGACCGGCGTCGCCGGGGGCGGGGGCATCCTCGGTATGTTCCTGCCCGCATCACCCTGCGCGGTATCGGCGTGTCGACCACGGACCACGGTGACGAATTGAACTGAGGGACACCGGGACCCGGGTCAGCCGAGTTCGCGGAGGAGGTTCGCCAGCAGGTCCGGGGCCTGGCCGGTGGTGGAATACCCTGCGGCATAACGATGTCCGCCGCCGCCGAGGGCGGTGGCGACGCGGGCGACGTCCAGGCCGGGTGAGCCGTCGGCGGCGTCGTGTGAGCGCAGGGAGACCGTCCAGCGGTCCGGGTCGGTGCGGGATTCCTTGAAGACCGCGGCGACCTGGGCCTCGGCGGTGGTGCGGACGAGATCGATGATGCTCTCGACCTCTTCGGAGCGGACGGCTTCGGTGTCCTCGCGGCGGACGACCGCGTAGACCAGGCCCGCGCCGGCGGCGGCATCCGGAATCAGCTGGGCGGAGGCCAGGACCCGGGACAGCATGGGGAGCCAGGCGAAAGGATGGGTGTCCATCAGGGTGCGGGTGATGGCCGCGCCGTCGATGCCGGTGGCCAGGAGCCGTTCGGCCAGGGTGTGTGAGCCGGGGCGCACCCATTTGAAAGAGCCGGTGTCGGTGACCAATCCGGCGTAGAGGCAGTGCGCGATATCGCGATCGATGGGTTCGCCCCACGCCTCCAGGATGCGGGCGATGACGCCCGCGGTGGATTCGGCGGCCTCGTCCACGACATTGACCTGACCGAAGCGGGTGTTGGACCGATGGTGATCGATGACCAAAGTCGTTGCGGCGCTGTCCAATCGGTCACGCAGCGAGCCGAGCCGTCCGGCACTGCCGCAGTCCACGGATACCAGGACATCGACCTCGCGCGGCACCTGGTCGGCGCGGACCAGCAATTCCGTACCGGGCAGCGACCGCATGGAGACCGGCAGTTCGGCCGGTTCGGCGAAGGAGACGACGACCGGGACCCCGCGCCGGCGCAGCACCTGCGCCAGGGCCAGCCCGCTGCCGACGGTATCGGCATCGGGCTGGATGTGGCAGAGAATCGTCACCGATTTCGCGGCCTCGAGAACCTCGACGGCAGGGGTGACATCGACGGGGGTCACGGCGTGGTCAGGCTTCGTCGTCTTCCTCGTCCTCGTCCGACTTGTACGGATCCGCCTCACCGGCGTAGTTCGCGCCGACCGCCACCTGCGCCACGCGCGCGTCGGAGGCGCGGGCCTTGGCCAGCAGCTCCTCCATCTCGCGGGCCGCGTCGGGCACGGTGTCGAGCTTGAACGCCAGCGTCGGGGTGAACTTCACCCCGGTGCCCGCGCCGACCTTGGACCGCAGAATCCCCGCGGCCTTCGACAGGCCGGCGGCGGCTTCCGCGTAATCGGGTTCGGCGTCGATGGTTTCGCCCATGACGGTGTAGTAAATGGTCGCCTCGCGCAGGTCACCGGTCACCTTGGCGTCGGTAACGGTGACGAACCGCAGTCGCGGATCCTTGATCTCGTATTCGATCGCCGTGGCGACGATGGACGAGATGCGCTTCGCGAGTCGGCGTGCTCGAGCCTGATCAGCCATGCCGAGCCCTCCTCACTTCTTCAGTCTTCGGGTCCGAAGACGCGACGGCGTACCGCCAGCAACTGTAACTCCGGACGATTGGCGACGTGCCGTTCACATTTGTCCAGCACCTCGGTCAGGTGATTCATGCCGTAGCTGACCATTGCCACACCGAGCAATGCCCGGCGATACCGGTCATGATCTCCGCCCTCGGTGACACTCACCTCGAACCGTTTCAGGTCGGCGAGGATGGGGCGGATGACAGAGCGCTTCTCTTTCAGTGAATGCACATCACCGAGCAAGATATCGAACTCGAGCGCTCCGAAGAACATCTTTTCAGTCATATGAACGCGCCCCGGGGAATGCGCGCACGGTTACCCGGAAAGGGAAGGGGGCACAACCCCGCCGGACCCGGAGGCCCGGCGGGATCGTGTACTGCTTCCTAGTCGCGCGGCTTCTCCCGCAGCTCGTAGGCCTCGATGATGTCGCCGTCCTTGATGTCGTTGAAGCCCACGGTCATACCGCACTCGTAGCCTTCGCGGACCTCGGTGACGTCGTCCTTCTCGCGACGCAGCGACTGGATGGTGGTCTCGGCGACCACCACGTTGTCGCGGATCAGGCGCGCCTTGGCGTTGCGCTTGACCGAGCCCGAGAGCACCCAGCAACCCGCGATATTGCCGAACTTGGAGGACCGGAAGATCTGGCGGATCTCCGCCCGACCCAGCTCGTGCTCCTCGTAGATCGGCTTGAGCAGACCCTTGAGGGCCTTCTCGATCTCGTCGATCGCCTGGTAGATGACCGAGTAGTAGCGAATGTCCACGCCTTCGCGGTTCGCCAGCTCGGTCGCCTTGCCCTCGGCCCGGACGTTGAACCCGATGATGATCGCGTTCGACGCAGATGCCAGGTTGACGTTGGTCTCGGTGACGCCACCGACACCGCGGTCGATGACGCGCAGCCGGACCTCGTCGCCCACATCGATACCGAGCAGCGCCTCTTCGAGGGCCTCGACGGTACCGGAGTTGTCGCCCTTGAGGATCAGGTTCAGCTCCGAGGTCTCCTTCAGAGCGGCATCCAGATCTTCCAGGGAGATCCGCTTGCGGCTGCGCGCGGCCAGGGCGTTGCGCTTGCGAGCGTTGCGGCGGTCGGCGATCTGACGCGCGATGCGGTCTTCCTCGACGACGAGCAGGTTGTCACCCGCGCCCGGCACCGAGGTGAAACCGATGACCTGGACGGGCCGCGACGGCAGCGCCGCCTCGACGTCGTCGCCGTGCTCGTCGACCATGCGGCGCACGCGACCGTAGGCGTCGCCCGCCACGATCGAGTCGCCGACGCGCAGCGTGCCGCGCTGGACGAGGACGGTGGCCACCGGGCCACGGCCGCGGTCGAGGTGGGCCTCGATGGCCACACCCTGCGCGTCCATGTCCGGGTTCGCCCGCAGGTCGAGGGCCGCGTCCGCGGTCAGGACGACCGCCTCGAGCAGCGACTCGATGTTGGTGCCCTGCTTCGCCGAGATGTCCACGAACATGGTCTCGCCACCGTATTCCTCGGCGACCAGACCGTATTCGGTCAGCTGCTGGCGAATCTTCTGCGGGTTCGCGCCTTCCTTGTCGATCTTGTTGACCGCCACCACGATCGGCACGTCCGCGGCCTGCGCGTGGTTGATGGCCTCCACCGTCTGCGGCATGACGCCGTCGTCGGCCGCGACCACGAGGATCGCGATGTCGGTGGCCTTCGCACCACGGGCACGCATGGCGGTGAACGCCTCGTGACCGGGGGTGTCGATGAAGGTGATGAGACGGTCGTCGCCGTTGACGTCGGCCAGCACCTGGTAGGCGCCGATGTGCTGGGTGATGCCGCCGGCCTCGCCCTCACGGACGTTGGCCTTACGGATGGTGTCCAGCAGTCGGGTCTTACCGTGGTCGACGTGACCCATGACGGTCACGACCGGCGGGCGGACCTGCAGGTCTGCCTCGTCGCCGTCGTCCTCGCCGTAGGTGAGGTCGAAGTTGGCGAGCAGCTCGCGGTCCTCGTCCTCCGGAGAGACCACGTGCACGACGTAGTTCATCTCCGAACCCAGCAGCTCGAGGGTCTCCTCGTTCACCGACTGGGTGGCGGTGACCATCTCACCGAGGTTGAACAACGCCTGCACCAGCGAGGCCGGGTTGGCGCCGATCTTCTCGGCGAAGTCGGACAGCGACGCGCCACGGGCGAGGCGAACGATCTCGCCGTTGCCGCGCGGCAGCCGCACGCCACCGGCGATGGGCGCCTGCTGGTTCTCGTACTCGGCGCGCTTCGCCCGCTTCGACTTGCGGCCCTTGCGGGGAGCGCCACCCGGACGTCCGAAGGCACCCGCGGCACCGCCGCGACCACCACCGGAACCGGGACGGCCACCGCCGCCGCCACCACCGGGACGACCACGGAAACCACCGGGAGCACCACCGGTACCGGCACCGGCGCCGGCACCCTGACCGCCACCGGGAGCGCCGCCGCGGTAGCCACCGCCGCCGCCACCGGGACGACCGCCACCGGCGCCGCCCGGACCACCCGGACGCGCCGGACGGCCTGCGCCACCCGGACCGGCCGGGCGCTGAGCGCGCGCGGGCATGGCACCCGGGTTCGGCCGAGGCGGCATCGAGCCGGGGCTGGGACGCGGGCCACCCGGACGGGGACCGCCCTGACCGGCCGCGGCCGGACGCTGACCACCCTGACCCGGGCCGGGGCGCGGACCGCCCTGACCGGGACCCGGACGCGGGCCACCCTGGCCCGGACCCGGACGGGCGCCGCCCTGCGGGCCGGGACGCGGACCGCCCTGAGCCGGACCCGGACGGGGACCGCCCTGGGCCGGACCCGGACGCGGGCCGCCCTGCTGCTGGCCCGGACGGGGAGCCGGACGCGGCGCCGGGCGTTCCGGAGCCGAGGAGAACGGGTTGTTACCGACCCGCGGCGGCTTCGGACCCGGCTTGGGTCCGGCCGGACGCGGGGTGCCCGGCTGGGCCGGGGCGCTGCCCTGCTGCGCGGGCCGCGGGGCCGGGGCACCCGGACGCGGCGCGTTCGGACGCGGGGCCTGCGGGGCCGGAGCGGACGGGGTTGCCGACGCGGAAGCCGCTGCGGGAGCAATGCTTTCGCGAGCGGCGGGCTTGGGTCCCGGGGCTGCCGGACGGGCAGCCGGAGCCTCGACCGACTCGGCGCGGGCAGCCGGAGCCACCTGCGGAGCCGGGGCCGGAGCCTGCGGCGCGGGGGCCGGAGCCTGCGGCGTCGGGCGGGGGCCCGGACGGGGACCGGCACCGGGGGCGGCCGGCTTGGCGGCCGGACGCGGGGCGCCGTCACCACTGGGCTTGGGGGTCGCCGATTTGGCGGTCCCATTGGACGGGGTGCTCTTGGGTGCGAGCGACTCCCGCAGTCGGCGCGCGACGGGTGCTTCCACCGTCGAGCTCGCCGACTTCACGAACTCGCCCTGCTCCTTGAGCCGCGCGAGTAGTTCTTTGCTCGTGACACCGAGTTCCTTAGCCAACTCGTGCACGCGGGCCTTGCCTGCCACTGCTCTCCTCACTCAGAGGTCGAGCGCAGCAGCCCGTTTCACGACGGGACGCGCGCACGACCTCGACTAATTTCGAAGGCCGATCATTTCTGGGACTTCACGGTTTGCTCATGAGTGCTCGTGCCTGTTCTCTACGTAATGCTCCAGGGCTGAGATATCCAGATGTCCGGACACTCGTAGTGCTCTGCCGAATGCTCGGCGCCGAACTGCTTGGCTCAGACAAGCCGAAGAGGGGTGCAACCAGGCACCCCTTCCGGGAAGTCTGTGCCGCGGATCCGGAATGACCACAACGTCCTGCCCGGAGGCAGACCCTTGCGCCACGACCCGCATCAGATCGGCGGCCAGCTCGCGTCTGCGACATCCGATGCAGGTCCGGACGGGTGCCGATCTTGCTGACACCCGCTCGGCGCGCAGAGAAGCCGAAGACTCGCGCTGAGCCTGCGTCCACTCTACCGCTGTCACGTCCCGATCTCCGCATCCGTACCCCTTGGAAGTTACCAACCTGTCATCCCAGGGGTCTGTTTCACAAATCTCGGGACGGACCGGGCCTGATGGATCCGGCAAGATCAACCCCGGTGGGCCTCGCCACCGCCGGCCGCCGCCGCGGGACGCACACCACCCTGGACCTCGGGCGCCGCATCGGAACGAATGTCGATGCGCCAGCCCGTGAGCCGGGCCGCCAGGCGGGCGTTCTGGCCCTCCTTGCCGATGGCGAGGGAAAGCTGGAAGTCCGGAACCACCACCCGCGCGGCGCGGGCCTCGGGGTCCACGATGGTGACGGATACAACTTTCGACGGCGACAGCGCATTCCCGACAAAGGTGGCCGGGTCCTCGGCGTAGTCGATGATGTCGATCTTCTCGCCGGCCAGCTCGCTCATCACGTTGCGCACGCGCTGGCCCATCGGGCCGATGCAGGCGCCCTTGGCGTTGACGCCGGGGACCGTCGAACGCACGGCGATCTTGGAGCGGTGCCCGGCCTCGCGGGCCACGGCCACGATCTCCACCGAGCCGTCGGCGATCTCGGGGACCTCCAGGGCAAACAGGCGGCGCACCAGGTTGGGGTGGGTGCGCGAGAGGGTGATCTGCGGGCCGCGCGGGCCCCGGGAGACGCCGACCACGTAGCACTTGATGCGGTCACCGTGCTCGTAGGTCTCGCCCGGCACCTGCTCCGCGGGCGGGATGACGCCTTCCGCGCCATGGGCTTCCGAGCCGATGCGGACCACGACGGTGCCGCGGGCGTTCATGCGGGCGTCGCGCTGCACCACACCGCCGACGATGTCGCCCTCGTGGGTGGAGAACTCGCCGAAGGACTTCTCGTTCTCGGCGTCGCGCAGCCGCTGCAGCACGACCTGGCGGGCGGTGGTGGCGGCGATGCGGCCGAAACCTTCGGGGGTGTCGTCCCATTCGGAGATGACGTTGCCGTCGGTGTCGAGCTCGCGGGCCATCACGCGCACGACACCGGTCTTCTGGTTGATGTCGATGCGGGCGTTGGGCTGGTGACCCTCGGTGTGCCGGTAGGCGGTGAGCAAGGCGGACTCGATCGCGGAGATCACCGTCTCCATCGAGATCCCCTTGTCGGCGACAATCGCGCGCAGGGCTTCGATTTCGATGTTCATTCCACGATCCCTTCGGTCAGTGAATCGGACTCTGCTGCTTCGTTTTCGGATCCCTCCTGCGCACCGGGCTGGGGACGGCCCGGCGCTACTCCCCCTGCGAGTTCCAGTTCGGCCGCGCCGGGTGGAGCGAATTCCACCTGCACGACGGCGGATTGGATATCGGCGAGCGGCACCGTCACCCGGTGTGGCTTCCGCTTGCCGCCGAGGACCAGGGCGACGTCGGTCTCGGTGAGGACGCCGACGCGGGCCTCGAACGTGGTCTTGCCCTTCTCCTCCGGTGATTCGGCGCCGGGGCGCAGCACGATCTTCACCTTGCGACCCTGGGCGCGCCGCCAGTGGCGCGGGGAGGTGAGGGGCCGGTCGATGCCGGGGGTGGTGATCTCGAGCAGGTAGGCGGTCTCGCCGAAGTCACCGGCGTCGTCGAGGGCCTGCGAGATCTCCGAGCTGAGTTCCGCGACAGCGTCCAGGTCGGGGGAATCGTCGCTGTCGACGGTGACCTTGAGCTTGGCCTGCGCTGTACCGGCAGCCGAAATCGCGACGCCTTCGAGGTCGAATCCTCGGCGTTCGACGAGCTCAGCAACTAGCTGGCTCACCCTTTCCTCGGTCGGCATCGGCATGTGGGGCGGCTCCTGGTTCAGTTGTCACGGGTTGAGTTGTCGGTATCGATACTGGTCGGGCACGGTCGGCAGACCCGTCTCCGCCCTCAGGAGGGAGGATTCGGCGAAATGCCGTGCCGAAGGTCTAGCGTAACGCGCGGAAAGAGTGTAAAGGACCAGCCAACTCGCTCGATTTCGGCATGGTCGGCGCTGTGGTGCTGACGGCGTGTCCAGCACGACGCGCCCATGACGGTTCCCCGTCGTTCCAGATCACAGCCTATCCGACGGCCCTCACGCAGCAAGCCGTCCGCGACGGCTGGCACCATGTATGCCGTGCCCAGCAGTCAGAGCGGCCTTCCGGCCGATGTCGTCGGTCTCACGGTCCCGCCGGACCGAACCGGGTCCTCCCCCACCCCCGAACCTCCCCTCCGCGCCGTGAACCGCCGCAGCGCGCTGCGGCTGGCCGGTGGCGGCGCGCTGGCGGTGGCGGCGGTGAGCGCGCTGGCCGCCTGCACCGGGAACGACACTCCCGCGGCTCCGGATCCGCTGATCGCGCAGGAGACCTCGGCCCGTACCGACGCGGCCGCCGCGACCGCCGCCATCGCGACCTCTCCCGACAAGGCCGGTGCGCTGCAGACCATCGCCACCCAGCGCACCGCGCACGCCGACGCCCTGCGCACCGAAATCGACCGCGCCATAGGCGTTTACGGCGACGGCAGCACCCCCGGCCGCCGCACCCCGCCGGTCACCCCGACCGCGCCCGTCCCGCCCCCGGGCGTCGCCGTCCTGCGCACCCAGCTCCAGCAGTCCCAGCGCTCGGCCGCCGACCTGTCGGCCCAGCTCTCCGGCTACCGCGCCGGTCTCCTCTCTTCGATCAGCGCGTCGTGCGCTACCCACGCGGGGGTTCTCCTGGCATGACCACAACCGACCAGCAGGCACTCATCGATGCGTTGAGCGCCGAATACGCCGCTGTCTACGCCTACGGCGTGATCGCGGCCTACGCCAACCACGACCGCGACAAACTCGTCGCCGAGTACACCGCATCCCACCGCGCCCGCCGCGACGCCACCATCGACACGCTGAAGGCTTCCGGCGCAACGGTTCCCGAGCCCGCCGCCGCCTACACCTCCCCCATCCCGGTGAACGACCCTATCCCGGCCGCCAAGCTGGCGGTGACCGTCGAATCCGACGCGGCGGCGGCCTGGCGCTCGGTGGTCGAACGAGCCGACAACCCGGATGTCCGCCGCACCGGCATCGAGGCTCTCACCGAATGCGCTGTCCGCCTTGCCACTTGGCAGTCGATCTTGGGCACTAATCCCACAACGGTCGCGTTTCCCGGTCAGGCCTGAACCACCATCCGCAGCAATCCGCCGCGGTAACGGCATCGAATCCCCCTCGGGACAAGACCGTCAGGGGGATCAATGAGAGGTGGCGAGCGGCGGATCGATCCTGCGGTCGGTCTCGGTAGCATTGCGGGTATGCCGACCTCGGATGTCGATCGTCCGAACCTCCCGGATTTCATGATCTGGGAGGACCTCGAGCAGTTACCGGATGAGATCGCCGGAGAAATCGAGCTGTGGGAAGGCCGGGTCGCTCCATCCCTCGAACTACATCCTGGCGGGCGAGTGGGAACCGGACATGTCGACCGAGATCCGCTCCGATCATCCTTTCCCCATCCGCATCCCTTGGGCTGAACTCGAGTTCTGACCGAGCGGTCACCAGGAATTCGCCGAAGGCGCACTTGGCGTTTGCATTGGCGATCACATGTGGGCACTCTGGCGGCATAGGGTCCGGTCGGCGCGGCTCCTTCGCATTTTTCTTGCCGTGCAACGGAATTCGGTGTGAGGTCGAGGAGATGCTGTGGCGGTCGATGCTGCGCGGGAAGAGAAGGCACTGCGGGAGGTGACGAATCGCCTGGTCGAGGACTATGGCGAGGCGCATCCGGCAGAGCGGGTCGAGGCCGTGGTGGGGGCGGTGCGCAAGCGGTTCGAGGGGCATTCGGTGCGTGAGTTCGTACCGATTCTCGTCGAGCGGATTGCGCGGCGGGAATTGGATCCGAAGCGGTCCATGAACGCTGCCACGGAGGTGGATCTGACCAAGGCGGCGGTCGGCGAGCAGGGTTCGCCGGATGGGCATCCGGCGGAGACCACGAGCGTATTCGCCGCTGTCGCAGGGCGATTCGTTCCGGCTCGGCTGGTCGAGAACAAGCGGGCACTGAGCGTGGTCGCGGCGGGTGTCGTGGTGGTGCTGGCGTTCGCGGTGATCATGGCTGTGCGGCAACCGGATTCGCCGTCGGGAACCACCGCCGCGACGGCCCTGACCAGCGTGCACGGTGTGGCCGGCTCGGAGAAGTCGGCGTTCTTCGACGATCCCAAGGTGGCCGGCGCATTGGCCAAGCACGGGTTCAAGGTGGACGTGGAGCCCGCGGGGTCCCGGCAGATCGCCACCTCGGTGGATCTGGGCAAGTACGACTTCGCCTTCCCGTCCAGCTCGGCCGCCGCGGAGCTGGTTCAGCGCAAGAGCGGAGTGACCGGCAAGTACGTGCCGTTCTCCTCCCCCATGGTGATCGCCACCTTCAAGCCGATCGCCGACCTGCTGACCCAGGCCGGGATCGTGCAGCCGGGCGCGACAACGACTTTCGACGTCGAGAAGTATCTGGCGCTGGCCGAGAAGGGCATCCAGTGGAACCAGCTGGAGGGCAATTCGACCTATTCGGTGCCCAAGAACGTGCTGGTCTCCACGACCGATCCGCGCACCTCCAACTCGGCGGCCATGTACCTGGCGGTGACCGCCTACGTCGCCAATGACAACACCATCGTGCGCGGTGCCAAGGCGGAAGACTTTGCGGTGTCCCGCGTTTCGCGCCTGTTCACCCGGCAGGGCTTCACCGAGTCCAGCAGCGACGGCCCCTTCAAGGACTACCTGTCCAACGGCATGGGCACCGTCCCCATGGCCTGGATCTACGAGGCCCAGTACGTCGACGCGGCCGTGCACAACCAGCTCAAGCCCGACATGGTCCTGATGTACCCCAAGCCGACGGTCATGTCCCAGCACACCGTGGTTCCCCTCGACGACAAGGGCGACCAGATCGGCAAGCTCCTCACCACCGACCCCGACCTGCAGCGCCTGGCCGCCGAACACGGCTTCCGCCCCACCGACGTGACCCTGTTCACGAATACCACCGCCGCCCACCAGGTCCCGGTCGACGTGAACCTGGTCAACCAGGTCAGCCCACCCGACTACGACACCCTCGAACACCTCCTCGACGGCGTCGCCAAGTCCTACAACTGAGCCCAGCACGACACAACCGATCCGGGCCGGACACCTTGTGGCGTCGGGCCCGGATTGCGTTCATAGCCTGACAGATTCGCGAATCAGCCGCCGATCCTGGCCGCGCCCCGGGCACCGCACGGCGATGTCAATCGAGTCGGCCGTAGATCAGGCGCAGAATCGCCTCGGCGAGGTCGTCGATGCTGCTGGGCATGTCATCCGGGGGTGCCGCGGCCAGCTGGGAGAGCCGCCCGTCGCGCATGAGCGCGACCAGGCCCGCGAGCGTTGCCGAGTCGATCCCCTCGGGAGCGAGCCCGGCCGCGCGGTCGCGGTCGATCTTGGCCGCGAGCCCAGTGGTGAATCGTGCCTGGATGCCGGCGATGAACTCGGTCAGCGGGGGGTAGCTGCTGTCGTAGCCCTCGAGCGAGCAGACGAGGATCGCGCTGTTGTCGTGCCAGATCTCGGCCGCTCCGCTGAGCTGGGTGCGCAGGAGCTCTCGCTGCGGGCCGGTGGACGGCAGCCAGACGTGGGTCTGCGCGTAGCGGTCGCTCACGTCCTCCATGAGGCGGGCGAAGACCGCCTGCTTGGAGGGGAAGTAGAAGTAGAAGCTGGTGCGTGAGATGCCGGTCGCGTTGGTGATGTCGTCGACGGTCAGGTTGGCCATCGGCTTCTTCGTCAGCAGGTGGCGGGTCGCGTGCAGGATCTGGGCCTCGCGCTGATCACCTTTGGACATGGTGCCGCGGCGGCGGAGACCTTCGGTCGTGCCTGGGGTCCGGTTCACTCCGTGTCCGCCCTTTTGCGCCATGACCCCACCCTAGAGCGATTTACATTCCGGTAATCGACGTGGCGTCTATCATAATCGACACTGTGTCGATTCCAGCGTAGCGTGCCAGCAATGACCTCAACGCTCGAGCTCCGGCGCGCTTCGTCGCCGACCGCGATCGTGCTGACCATGGCCAGCACCGTGTTTCTGCTGGCCATGGCTCAGACGCTGCCCGTGCCCGCGCTGCCGCAGATCGGTCTGCAGCTCGGCGTCTCGGCGACGACCGTCGGATGGGTGACGACGGCGACGATGCTGGCCGCCTCGGCGCTGACGCCGCTGCTCGGGCGACTGGGCGATGTCTACGGGCACAAACCGGTCGTGCTGTCGACGCTCGTGGTCACGCTGGCCGGCAGCCTGCTCGCCGCGTCGGCGCACAGCATCGATCTGCTCATCGTCGGACGGGCCCTGCAGGGAGCCAGTTTCGGCCTGTTCCCGCTGGCAATCAGCGTGCTGCGTCACGAACTTCCCGCCGAGCGCCTGACCGGGGCGTTGGCCATCACCGCATCGACCCTGGGCGTGGGTAGCGGTGTTGCGCTGGTGGCGACGGGTCTGCTGACACAGGGCGGTGCGGACTACCGCCGCATCTTCTGGCTGTGCGTCGTGCTGACGGCGGTGGTGCTGGTGCTGGCGTTCGTGACGCTGCCGCGCCGCCCGGGGCAGGGTGGCCGCGTCGACTATGTGGGTGCCGCGGTCCTGGGCACCGGTCTGGTCTGCCTGCTGCTGCCGATCTCGCAAGGACACGAATGGGGCTGGGGCAGCGCGCGAGTGATCGGGCTGTTCGTGGCCGCGGCGATCGTGCTGGCCGGATTCCTGCTGCTGCAGTCCAAGCTGCGTGAGCCGCTGGTGGCGACCTCGCTGCTGGCGCATCGGCCGGTCGCGGTGACCAACCTGGCCAGTTTCTGCGTCGGTTTCGCGATGTTCAGCGTGTTCCTGGGGGCGACCTATTTCGTGGCGACGCCGCGGGCGCTGGCGGGATTCGGTTTCGACGCCTCGGTGCTGCGCACGAGTATGGCCTTCATGCTGCCGGGCGCCGTGGTGTCGGTGGTGATGGGTCCGCTCGCCGGGCGTCTGGTCGGGCGGATCGGCCCGCGCTTTGTTCTGCTGCTCGCCAGCGTCATAGGCCTGTGCGCTCTCACCGCCCTGGCGTTGCTCCATACGACGAGCGCGGAAGTCGTTGTCGCACTGGTCGTCGCGAATGCCGCGATCGCGATCGCCTACGCCGCCATGCCCGCCCTGCTGGTCGCCAATGTCGCACCGCACGAGACCGGAATCGCCAACTCGATCAACTCGATCATGCGCACCGTCGGCGGCGCCATCGGCAGCGCGCTGGTCGTCACGATCCTCACCAGCGACACCCTGCGCCACGCCCTGCCCAACGGTGCCGTCGTGGCCCTGCCCGCCGAAGACGCCTACCGCATCGCCTTCCTCACCGGCGCGGCCTTCTTCGCGGTGGCAGCACTACTGGCCGGATTCGGCCTCGGCCCCAGCGGCCGGCGCCTGACCCAGCACGAGGTCGACGAGGACATCGCCCTGGCGAGCGCCGGTGAGTTCGCCACGGCGTCGACCAGCCTCTGACGAGAGGACCTGAGGTCCAATCCGGGCGCAACTCGGCACCGCAGGACGTTCGGTGGAGTCAGCAGCCCGAGAAGACCTCAGTCCGTTCTCTTCCGACGCCCGAGTTGGACAGGATCGACTGTGGTGCAGTCGATCTCGACTTCGCTGCACTAAAGCGCCGTCCTGCTCGGGCTGGTGGGTAACCTGCGGTCGTGGGAATGGGACCGAACACTGATGGCTGGCTGGAGGACACGCGGGCGTCGTACGACACCGTCGCTGCCAGTTATGCAGACCTGACACGTCACCTTCTCGATGAAACACCCGAAGAGCGCGCTGTCCTGGCGTTGTTCGCCGACCTGGTGCGGGCCCAGGGCGGGGGGCCGGTCGCGGATGTGGGATGCGGGACAGGGAGGATCACGGCTCACCTGCGTCAACTGGGCACGGACGTGTTCGGAATCGACTTGTCGCCCGGAATGATCGGGATGGCTCGGCGTGATCACCCCGGCCTCCGGTTCGATCTTGGCTCAATGACGAACCTCGCTCTGGCAGAC
The DNA here is from genome assembly GCF_042754245.1 of Nocardia sp. NPDC059228. NCBI lineage: Bacteria > Bacillati > Actinomycetota > Actinomycetes > Mycobacteriales > Nocardiaceae > Nocardia > Nocardia sp. NPDC059228. The sequence continues at coordinate 226,541 of NZ_JBHZAL010000012.1, forward strand.
GGCTCGATGGCCGGCCTGGTCGCGTGGTACTCGCTGATCCACATCCCCGACGATGAGATCGGTTTGGTCTTAGAGCATTTCCAGCGGGTGCTTCGGCCCGGCGGGCCGCTGCTACTCGGTTTCCACGTCGGAGACGAGTCGCAGTTGATGACCCATGGCTATGGCGGACACCAAATGAACCTCCGTGTCCATCGTCGCCAGCACAGCCAAATGCGTACGTGGCTAGAGGATGCCGGTTTCATCGTCGAGGCATCCAGAACTCTCACCTCAGCCGAGAGCAAGCTCGGGGGCATCATTCTCGCGCGCCGCCAGGTTTGCTGATCCTGAAGGTGATCACGCCGTTCTGAGCTACGGATGCAATGAGCGTCGAGGCCGCTCTCACATCCTGCCTCGACCAATCCACTCGACAGACGCGGTAGAAGAGGGTCCGGCGATCGAAGAAACGCGCTCCACTCGGCAGTAACCGGCGTTACGTCGACGTCGAAGACCCAGTGCCCGACGATTTTCGACTGCATGCACTGGCGGGCTCGGCCAGCGCGGGATGCGCCAGAAGAGCGCGCTGCCATACGGGCATGAACAGCCAACCCAACCGTTCTAAACGTGCACTACGGCTGAGGAATTGGCGCGAAATCGCTTTTCTATAGCGGATTGTGCGGGATTGCACCGGTCGCCCGAAACCGGCATGAGCGCGCATTGTTGTCGGTTGCAAGGCACTCTGCCCGTTGATTTTCCGTATGCCCGCGTCGGCCGCTTGGGACCGACCGCGCTGGTCGCGGCAATACCGGGAGGGCGGCCGGCGGGTGTTCGGTGCCGCCGCACCAGATTCTGCGTATCGTTCGGGCCGCACGGATATCGGCGATCGGGTCGCCGTCGAGCAAAATGAGGTCTGCGCGCATGCCCGGTGCGATCACGCCCCGATCCGCGAGCCCGAAGTGACGTGCGGGCAGTACGGTTGCCGCGTTCAGAGCTTCTACGGTCGACAAACCTGCGCGTACAAGCAATTCCAGCTCATGATGCAAGCTGGCGCCGAACGGCGGTTGGAAGGGAAGACCCGGTGTCGCGTTGGCATCGGTGCCTGCCAGCACCGCGACGCCTGCCTTCCGCAGTGCTGCCACGTTGGCCAGTGCGTCGTCGAACAGGGCGCCGACACCGTATGTATCGGCAGATCCCTCCATCATGGTCAAGGTCGGAACAACGGCATGCCGACCGATCGCCATCCGCTCGACATCGGAGGCGGGCAATCGGGCACCCAGCGGAACGTGGGTGAGGATATCGACCCCCGCATCGATGGCCATCGCGTATGCGCCGGGCGTAGTAACGTGCGCGACCACCGGTACATTTCGCTCATGTGCATCGGCGACAACAGCTTTCGCTGTCGGTGCGTCGGGTCCGCCGTCCCCCGGTGCCTCCAGGATCAGTTTGATGTAGTCGGAGCCGTCGGCGATACGCTGCGCGACCATCGGTTCAGCTTCTTCGGGGCTGCTGATGACCGCGATGGCCGCAATTCCCGGAACCCGCGAGTGGACACCAGCCGAGCCGAGAATTGGCACCCCTGAGGCTCCCCCCGGATAGTGGACACCTGATTCGCAGGACTAATGATCCTGCTGGAAGGATGTCCACATGCCTCCTCGCAAGCGCCGGTCGTTC